>NZ_JANPCM010000665.1:0-3625 GCF_031430955.1 Ferruginibacter sp. | reverse complement strand
CCCGTGGGGTATCTTCGGTTTATGGAAGATTACAGCAACTTTCCTTTAATGAAAAAATGGAAAGCCATGGAATTAAAACGCATTTATGTGTTAAAAGAATTTCATGGCAAAGGTATTGCACAAAAACTGATGGATTTTGTTATTGACTATTGCATCAAAGAGAAATACCAGGTTATTTGGCTGGGGGTGTGGGAGAATAATTTAAGGGCACAAAAGTTTTACGAAAAATATGGATTTGAAAATTCGGGACACACCCACGATTTTCCTATAGGCCACACTCCGCAAACTGATTATTGGTTTTGGAAATTCCTATAAAATTATAAACCCCGAAAAAATCCGGGGCTTATAATTTTGTGCTTGATTGAAATAATACGACCAGTAATTATCTTCCAAAGTATTTGTTCACTGCTTCTACACGGTTATTGACGTGCAGTTTTTCGTAAATGTGATATACATGTTTACGCACCGTTTCTGTACTGATGAAGAGAGCGTCTGAAATTTCTTTGTATAATAACCCCTTGGATAATGACTCTAATATTTCTTTTTCCCTTCTTGATAAAACATCAAGTGCTGATTCGTTTAAAAATTTATCTGATTTTTTATTTTGAAAAGCTGCAACAACTTTTCTTGCAATCTGGCTGCTCATCGGCGAGCCACCTTCCATTAATTCCTGTATGCCTTCTAACAATTTACCAGGAGGAGTTTTCTTTAAAATATACCCGTTGGCACCGGCGCTTAAAGCTTCAAATATTTGTTCATCATCTTCATAAATAGTACACATCATAAATAATATTTCAGGGTGTGTTATTTTTAATTCTCTCACCACTTCAATACCACTTATGCCACCCAACCCAATATCCATTAATACTACTTTGGCATTTAAGATCGGCAGTTTAACCAACGCCTCTTCTCAGCTTACACACGAGCCTGCTAATTCGCAGTAATCACTCATTTCAATAATTTGCTCCAGGGCAGCCCTGATGTCATTATTATCTTCTACTATAGCAACTGGTATCTTCATAATTGTACTGCAAAGCTGAAACATTAATACCATATAAACAATACCACAAAGTGGTAGTTTTTTATTTTAGCCCCACATATAAAAGGTACTTATCTTTAAAAAATTCCTGCGGAAAAAGTTTTTCAATTTCCCATACCATTGGTTTACAACCACTTTCAAATATTTCTTGCGTAAGGTCGCCGCCTTTAAGGCATACTAAGCCATTGGGTGTATTTACACCGTATTCAATATTTTTATTTTTTTGAAGAAGAGGCTTGCTCCAGTGCCACAGATCTTTTAATGGCGCCACGGCACGGCTTATTACAGTATCAAATTTTCTGTTCTTAATATCTTCGGCCCTGGTATGTTGTGTGGTAACATTTTTTAAGCCAATGGCAGCAGCAATTTCTGCCACCACTTTTAGTTTTTTATTAATGCTGTCCACCAGATGAAAATTTGTATCAGGATAAAAAATAGCCAATGGAATTCCCGGAAAACCGCCACCGCAACCCAAATCCATTACCTGCATGCCTTTTGTAAATTCAAACTGTGTTGTAATAGATAAAGAATGTAAAACATGATGTTCATAAAAATTATCCATGTCTTTTCTGCTGATAACATTTATTTTTTGATTCCACTCAGTATATAAATCTTTTAATGCTGCAAACTGTTGCAGCTGCTTTTCATTAAAATCACTAAAATATTTTTCAATCATTTCCATTGTACAAAATCTAAAATAAAAAAAATAAAACATAATCTTCTTATCAATAATCGCAAAGGTCTTCTCCATTTCCCTCTGCTTCAGAAGTTCGTGCAAAGGAACGAACGCAGTTCAAGGTGAGGTTTTACTCCGCTTCAATCTCCTCCATTTCCCCCTTTAGGGGATAGGGGCTTCTTCTCCATTTCCTTCCCTTCTGAGGAGGATAGGAGGGGCTGCTCTACCATCCCTTCCCCGGCTTCTTCACCAGCTTTACCGAAAAAATAATATAATAAAAAAACATCCACACATCTAAAAACAAAAACCACGGATACAGATCTTTTTCATGCAATTTTTTCATACATAAATAAAAAACTATGGCCTGCAATAAAAAACGGAAGCCGAAAACTACCAGTGCATATTGCCAGCCGTAAAATATAATACTTGCAGCAAGCAAAGGGTAAAACAAAAAATGCGAAAAAGAATATACACCCAATAAAAATTTATGTACCGGTTTATAATATTTTGCCGTGCTGTAATGACGGCTTTTTTGTTTCATCCATTGGCCCCAGTTTTTAGCAGGCTCACTCAAAGTAAAAGTATCGGCATCAATATTAATTTTAGTGTTAGTTTTTGTGGCAGCAGTTTTAATAAACAAATCATCATCGCCGCTGGCAACATTATTGTGTGCACTAAAACCTTTATGGCGGAAGAAAATAGTTTTTTTATAACTCAGGTTTCTGCCAACACCCATGTAAGGATTACCTGCAATGGCGTAACTTAAATATTGCATGGCCGTATGAAAAGTTTCCCACCTGATTAATTTATTAAGCAATCCATTTTTTTTATGATGGGCACCATAACCTAAAACTATTTCTGTTTGTTCATCATAAGTTTGCTGCATTTTATCGATCCAAAATTCGCTTGCAGGCACACAGTCGGCATCGGTTAATAAAACCACTTCGTATTTAGCAGTTTTAATGCCCACGCTTAAAGGGAATTTTTTTCCGGGAATAAATTTTGCTTCCTGTTTAAGCTCCACCACATGCAGTTGCTTAAAAGTTTTTTTAAATTCTTCCAGCAAGTATTTACTGTCGTCGAACGAGTTATCATCTACCACAATTACTTCGTGTGTGGTGCGGTATTGCTGTACCAGCGAACCCGGAAGATTTTTCGCTAAATTTGCCGCTTCATCCCTGGCACAAATAATAACCGACACCGGGTGTGTTTGCGATGTAGTTTTAATTGCTGGTTTGTAAAACGCTAATCTAACAAAAAAGAAACCGTAATAAAAAAGCTGTATCAGGGTGATGAAACAAAAACTGTAAAAAAGTAATTGCCACCAATGGGTAAAATTCATAGAGCAAAAATAAGGAATTAGTAATTTGGAATTGGGGGATTAGTGAGCAGGCTATCCTCAAAATATAAACAGTAAACAAAAGCACATAATGGCAGCATTACAATTTGAATTGCAGTATAACGACACACAAACAAAAGCAAGAGCAGGCACAATAATCACCGATCATGGCCATATAGCAACACCCATATTTATGCCTGTGGGCACAGTGGGCAGTGTAAAAGCAGTTACACAGCAGCAATTGCATACCGAAGTAAAAGCGCAAATAATTTTAGGCAACACCTATCATTTATATTTAAGACCCGGATTAGAAACTTTAGAAGCCGCAGGAGGCCTGCATAAATTTAATGGCTGGGATAAACCCATTTTAACCGACAGCGGCGGTTACCAGGTTTTTTCTTTGGCGAACAACAGAAAGTTAACTGAGGAGGGCGCTTTATTTCAAAGTCATATTGATGGCAGTAAACATTTATTTACGCCAGAAAGTGTAATGGATATTCAGCGTATTATTGGCGGCGATATTATTATGGCATTTGATGAATGCCCGCCTTACCCCAGCGATTATAAATAC
>NZ_JANPCM010000664.1:0-3685 GCF_031430955.1 Ferruginibacter sp. | reverse complement strand
TTGTACCATACAAAAGCTTCATCAGCATCAGCAACCCCAATACCCACTTGCTGAATGCCATTAATAAATCTTTCCATTTTTTTAATTACGTAAAATACCGGGATACAGATTATAAAATTTATACCTTCCGGTGATGTTATTTTTTCAACATTAATTTATACTGATCCACTATTTGCTGTTGTGATGCACCGCTTTTAAAAAGTTGTATGGCTTTTCTGTTGGCCTTTTGCACCTGCCACCAGGTTCTGCCTTCGTATTTCCTGATGCTGATAAGAGTAGTTTTATTAAAAATTTTATAGTGCCCTTGTTGTTTTGCCCTTGCAGTCAAATCATATTCTTCCATTATCATCATCTCGTTTTTAAATCCGCCCAGCTCTGTAAATAATTTTTTAGTGATAAAAAATGTTTGATCACCGCCATAGCAAATAAACCAATCGAACCGGGTAAAAAAAGCATTGAATTTATATATCCATTTTTTACTGTTGAATTTAGTTTGATAACGGCCGCAATCAAAATTATTTTTTACGGCTTCAATAATATCTGTGGCAAAACTTGCCGGTGGAAAAGTATCAGCATGTACAAAATATAAAATATCTCCAGTAGCTTTTGAACTGCCGTAATTCATTTGTGCAGCCCTGCCTTTTTGTGGTGATGTAAAAGTTATTGCGCCTGCGGCTTTGGAAAGAGAAACAGTATCATCATTACTGCCACCATCACTTACAATAATTTCGGCAACCGAATTATTACTGTTATTTTTTAAAAAAATAATTAAAGCAGCAATATTTTCTGCTTCATTATAAGTTGGAATTATTATAGAGATTTTCTTTATCACTGTAAACACGAATATATACCAATAAAAAAACCATCTGCTTTTAGTAAATGGTTTTTATGGAGCCGGAAGCAGGAGCTTCCAGTTACAATTCTTTTGCGCCTTCTACCAGCACAGTTACTTTATTATTTAATACTTCTACAAACCCGCTTTGTATGGTGTACAATGCTGTAGCAGATTTATCTTTTAAAATTTTAAGGTTGCCGTTTTTTAAAGCACTCACCATTGGCGCATGCTTGTCCAATACTTCAAACGAGCCGCTGATGCCCGGCAATTGAACGCCGTAAACTTCGCCGCTAAAAATTTTACTTTCTGGTGTTAATATTTCTAAGTTCATGTGGCCCCTCCATCTCCCCAAAGGGGAGGATTTAACTCCATCCATTTTAAAAAAACAGACGGAGTATTTTATTGGTGAAAAAAAGAACAATCTATTTTATATTACTTAATCGCTAAGATAAAAGCTCAATACTGTTATTCAGTACAGGAGTGTCTCGCCTTAGGCCAGACAAATGAAGTTGAAAAAAGATTTAATGCCGGGTTCAAAAAAATAATAACCTACAATCTTCTCTTCAATCTTCTCCTTTTCCCTTCCCCCCGGGGGAAGGATAGGATGAGGCCGCTTTACGCCTGCGCCGCTGCCATCAACTTCTTACCTTTTTCCATTGCATCTTCCAAAGTACCTACAAGGTTAAACGCTGCTTCGGGATACTCATCCACTTCGCCATCCATAATTGCATTAAAACCACGGATGGTATCTTCTATTGGAACCAACACACCTTTTAAACCTGTGAACTGCTCGGCCACAAAGAAGGGCTGGCTTAAAAAACGTTGTACTTTACGTGCTCTTGATACTATCAATTTATCCTCATCACTCAATTCATCCAAACCAAGAATAGCGATGATATCCTGTAATTCTTTATAGCGTTGTAAAATTAATTTTACCCTGTCAGCTGTATTGTAATGCTCTGCACCAACAATGGCAACAGTTAAAATTCGGGAAGTACTATCCAAAGGATCAACCGCAGGATAAATACCCAAATCCGCAATTTTACGGCTCAACACTGTTGTAGCATCCAGGTGAGCAAATGTTGTTGCAGGCGCCGGATCGGTTAAATCATCCGCAGGTACATATACCGCCTGTACCGAAGTGATGGAACCATTTTTTGTAGAAGTAATACGCTCCTGCATCAATCCCATTTCGGTTGCTAACGTTGGCTGATAACCTACAGCGCTTGGCATACGGCCAAGCAAAGCCGAAACTTCGGAACCTGCCTGCGTAAAACGGAAGATATTATCTACGAAAAATAAAATGTCTTTTCCCTGTCCGGTACCATCCCCATCACGGAAATATTCCGCAATAGTTAAACCGCTTAAAGCCACACGAGCCCTTGCACCTGGTGGTTCGTTCATTTGTCCGAATACAAAAGTTGCTTTTGATTCTTTTAAATCTTCCATATTTACAGCGCTCAAATCCCATCCACCTTCTTCCATACTGTGCTTGAATTTTTCGCCGTAGTTCATGATACCTGCTTCAATCATCTCTCTCATCAAATCATTTCCCTCTCTTGTTCTTTCTCCCACACCTGCAAATACCGATACACCACTGTATGCTTTTGCAATGTTATTGATCAACTCCTGGATCAATACGGTTTTACCCACACCTGCTCCACCAAACAATCCAATTTTACCACCTTTTGCATAAGGCTCAATAAGATCAATTACTTTAATACCGGTAAATAATATTTCACTGGCAGTACTTAAGTTTTCGAATAATGGCGGCTTATTATGAATAGGACGTCCACCAACTTTGCTTACTTGTGGCAAACCATCAATAGCATCGCCGGTTACATTAAATAAACGTCCTTTAATGGCATCACCTACAGGCATTGCAATAGGAATACCGGTATCAGTTACCACAGTACCACGTACCAAACCTTCAGTACCATCCATCGCAATAGTACGTACACTGTCTTCACCTAAATGCTGTTGTACTTCCAGTACCAAAGTATCGCCGTTATCACGTTTTACTTCCAGTGCATTTAAAATTTCAGGAAGCTTGCTGCCGCTGTCAAACTGAACGTCGACAACCGCCCCGATAACCGATTTAATTTTACCCGTATTGGCCATAAATATTATTTTATTATAATGAGGTGTAAATTTGAGCGGCAAAGGTAAGGGTTGGAGTTTGAAATTTGAAATTTGGAGCCTGTGATTTTAAGAATAATTATAGCCCGAATCGGCCACCATTAGGGAATAAAATGCTCATGGGTACAATATGACCGGTATTTTTCGTTACATCTATAAGACCTAATTTCATTTAAAATTCTGTAATGCTGCCACGCATCAAAAAATTTCTACGGATATCGTTTATAGGAATAAATATTATTGCCGTCATTTTCTATTTGCTGGCATGCCTGGTTCCGTTTATAAATTCCGGAAAATCGTGGTTTATAGCTATGCTTGGCCTGGTATTTCCCCTGCTTTTTTTGGTAATACTTATTTTTTTAATTTATTGGTTGATAAGAAAATCGAAGTGGGCCTATGTTTGTATTGTTGCCCTTTTATTAAGCTGGAAGCAGATCAGCGTAATGTTCAGCTTTCATTTTCCTAAAAAGTTTGAAGTAGCAAAATCTCCGGCAACATTAAGGGTGCTAACCTGGAATTTATCCAGTTGGGGAGTATCCAACCGGTCGGATGGAAAGAAAGCAGACTACGAGGAAGAGATGATTGAGGTAATAAAAAAAAGCAATGCTGATGTATTATGCTTCCAGGAATATCTGTACTATAAAGATTCAAAATACAGGGATTCAATAATTCCCGCCTTACTGGAAAGCGGTTACCGCTACAGTTATTTTG
>NZ_JANPCM010000663.1:0-22470 GCF_031430955.1 Ferruginibacter sp. | reverse complement strand
CACAAAAATTTGCAGTTGCGATATTGAAGATGTAAATACCTTTACAGCTTCGTATTCTTTAAACGACAGAACAAGGACTTTTTTAAAAGTGCAGGATGGCTGCAATTACAATTGTTCTTTTTGTACCATCCCCATGGCAAGAGGAAAAAGCAGGAGCGACAGTATAGAAAATGTGTTAGCTAATGTAAAAGAGTTGGCGAATAATGGGGTGAAGGAAGTTGTGCTGACGGGAGTGAATTTGGGGGATTTCAGGCCCCTCCTATCCTCCCCGCAGGGGAGGAAAATAGAGGAGAACATCGAGAAGATTGAAGAAAAGAAAATAATTGGTTTACAAGAAGAAAATTTCTTTTCATTAATAAAAGAATTGGATAAAGCTGCGGGTGTAGAACGTTTTAGAATTTCTTCTATTGAGCCCAATTTATTAACCAACGAAATAATTGAATTTGTAAGCAACAGCAAAAAGTTTATGCCGCATTTTCATATTCCGTTGCAGAGCGGCAGTAATAAAATTTTAGGCATGATGAGGAGAAGGTATAAAAGAGAACTGTATGCCGAAAGAGTTGGGCTGATAAAAACTTTAATGCCGCATTGCTGTATTGGTGTGGATGTAATTGTTGGTTTTCCGGGAGAAACAGACGAAGATTTTAAAGACACGTTTGATTTTTTACACAGCCTGGATATCAGTTACCTGCATGTATTTACATACAGCGAAAGAGATAATACACATGCATTAACTTTAAAACCTGTGGTGCCCATTGCAAAACGTAACGAAAGAAATAAACAATTGCGTAATTTAAGTTATCAAAAAATGCAGTTTTTTACACAACAGCATATTGGCCAGGCAAGAAAAGTATTGTTTGAAGGCCACAGCAAAAATGGTATGATGGAAGGCTATACTGATAACTACATTAAAATAACCATTCCGTTCAATAATGAATGGGTTAATAATATTGCCACATGGACTATTTAAACGAAAAAGAATTAAATAAGTACCAGGTAACCATCCGTTTTACTATGGATGATCAGTTTATGAGTTACGTAAACTCTCACCGTATTTATATTAATTCACTAATTGAAAAAAATGTTATTGATTATTATTCGGTAAGCATGGAAACGCAAAGAAGCTGGATGATATTTAATGCAGAAAATAAAAAAGAAGTGGAGACTTATCTTACTAAATCTCCTTTATATAAATACTGGACCATTGAAATTGATGAATTATTTGTTTACGATGGACAAACTTACCGCCTGCCTGCTTTGCAATTAAATTAAATTAAATACTTTTCTTTTTAATATTTTTTAAAAGAACATTCCTGCTTTTAGCAACAACTGTGTTCCTTCGTTTTTTGATTTACCATAAGTTGCCACCAATGCCAATTTATTAAATGGTGATAAAATTATTCCACCGCCATAACCTGCATGCCAGGTGTTAGAAGTTTCTCCCGGCTGCCACACCCTGCCGTTATCATAAAAACCGAGTATCCCAATTTTTCCATTAAATAAAAAATTACGGGTATTAGTGATCAACCGGATTTCGTTGTTATTATAAAAACTGCTTTTGCCATAAAAACGTTCCCTTGCATAACCACGAAGATTGGTGTTACCGCCTAATTTATTTAAATGATAATAATTAGCGTCGCCGGATAAAGTAGAGCCGCCTGCCCTTACCGCAAAACTTATTACTTTACCTAAAGGAATATAAAATGCAATATTGCTCATGCCTTTAAAAAAAGATTCGGTTTTATTATTGGTGCTCATTACGTAGCCTCCGCCGGCAGAAAAACTAATTCCCTTTGTAGGAATTACATTGCTGTTGGTATTGCGGTAATGATAGCCTGCTGAGGCACCTGCATAACTATTGTTTATAAAAACCGGTGATGCACTTTCTTTCTGTTGAATATAATTACCAGTGTTATCATTAACTTTTATATTTTGATAAAACAGGGTAATGTCAACATTGTTTTTATTATCAATTTTTCTGCTTATTCCAATTCCTCCATAATAACGGTTGCTGAAAACATTATAGTAATTAGCAGCAACATTATTACTGTCTTTGGTTTCGTTACCCGTGCCATAATAATTTTCTGCAGCCGGGCTGTCAAACTTTCCTTTTAACAGCATATCCCATTTACCAATTAATTGCGGAAATATTCCCACATAATCTACATAAAATGTTTTTCTCATTATACCATAATTGGCTGCAATATTATGTACCGTTTCAAGTGCATCTTTTTTCCATGGCTTGGGGCGGTAAGCCACACCCAATCCCACATGCACACCCGGCCTTGTAAATAAATTTAATGCATCATCTTCAAAAACTTTATAAATAGATGGACTTACTAAAACTATGGGGGTATATTTTATTTTCTTTTGAAAAAGTGTATCGTACTTATCGCTCTTACCTTTAAACACTTGTGTTTTGTTATTTTTTCCATTAGTATTATCAATTATCGAATCAGATTTTGTGATCCCCAACAAACGTATTTTATTTCCGTCTTTTGCATTACCACTGATTTTAAAAATATCATCATCTTTAAAACCAAACAGGTGCACATCTTTGGTTTCGTTTTTAAAAATAGTACGGTTATAAAAAGGCTCGCTGGCAATGGTTCCATCTTTTTTTATTTTATACACTTTAATAACCGTTTCGTTATCGCTTAAGCGGTTGATATCAAAAAACTCTTTATCATCAGTACCATAAATTGGAATTTTACGGGCTAAATATTTATAATAGCGATGAGCAAAATCCTGTAAATGATCTCTACGTGATTTTAATTTCGCCGTAAGCTTTGCTCCGTTTATGGCGTACAGTTGTGGCGGCAATTGATGCATACCGTTTTCTATGATATTATCAGTAAGTGCGGCTTGTAGTTCAATGGCTGCATTTACCCAATCATTTTCTGTTAACTCATTTGCAAATTGCAGATCAAGTTTTCGGCCTGGTTTATTAAAAAAATGAATGTTGCTGATATCGTTAGCAAAAGATTCCAAATGTGTACCTCCAATCAAATGTGTAGCAATAAATGGATAAAAGCCATCAAACTTTGTATAGGCCTGGTCACGGTCACGTGGTATGGGTTTATAAATTGTTTTACCCTCTTCTTTAAAACTTGCCCAGCGCCATTGATCGGCATGGCGGCCCCAATCGCCTATAAACATATCAAACAAACGGGCTTTAGCAAATGCTTTTTGATCAACACTGTTATCGTTATCTGCAAAAATTTTCTCGTATAATTTTTCGCTGCCAATTACATTTTTAGAGTTGCCAAAAAATGCCGCATCATGTTGATCATCGTCAGGCCTTTCTTCAAATAAATATAATTGGTTGCCAAATTTTTCGCTGTACTCTCCTAATGCATTTTGCTTAGGCACAAAAACAATTTTAGGATTGGTGTGATAAATATTTGCTGCACTTATCATGGGTGTAATGGTTATGGCCGCAAGCGGATAACCGAACGATGCCTGGTCTTTTGCAATTCTGCTTACAAATGTCCCCCTGTAAATTGAGTCGAGGCCATTACCAAAATCTTTATCTACACTTCTTAATACATATTCTTTTCCGGCTTTACTTTTTAAGCGTATGCCCATCGATTGGCGGCTGCCACTTTCTTTTACTACTTCCAACCCGCCATAAGCGGTATCTAAATAAAAATTATTTACTCTTATGGGTGTACCCCATTCTTTACGGTAATGTTTACCCCAGAAAAAATTATGATAACCACTGCGTACATATTGTTTACCTGCGATAACTACTGTGGTACCGGCAATATTTACGGAATCTTTTACAACTGTTGTTTGTGCATTGGAGGAAATACAAATGATATTCAACAGAAAAATTGCTGCTAATAAATTGGTGTTGGTGATAAGTTTAGTCATTATATTTTTTAAATGGTATGGCGGCTATTTTGGGGGTTAATATTTTATGGGTAAGCCAATATTTATGCCAAGGGAAAATGGATTCATTTACAGCAAAAATTTAGCAGAGAAGAAGAAATTTTGATTAAGTGGGCAAGATTTTCTACAATATGACAAATAATAGTGTGGCAAAAGGTATAAGAAACAAAAAAACTTCACATTTACTGTGAAGTTTTTGGTGGGAGTTACAGGGCTCGAACCTGTGACCCTCTGCTTGTAAGGCAGATGCTCTAAACCAACTGAGCTAAACTCCCTTTTTAATTTCGGAGGGCAAAGATAAGGTTTAATAACTTTTGGCAAAATATTTTAAGGAAGAAGTTTAAATAAAGATTAATCAGCAAAACACAATTAAAGTTCCCCAACGGTATGCAGTTGAACCGAGCGTGGCAACGATGATGCCATGAAAATCAAATGCCCGTAACCAAAATAAAAAAGCCGCACAAAGTGCAGCTTTTTACTGTAAAAATATTTTTACTACTGCATAGTAAAGCCTTCTAAAAACTTAGTGGTAAAATTGCCGCTTCTAAAATCGGGGTGACGCATTAATTGCAAATGAAATGGAATGGTGGTTTTTACACCTTCAATTACATATTCGCTTAAAGCACGGCTCATGGTATTGATGGCTTCTTCACGGGTTTGTGCTACTGCAATTAACTTACCTATCATGCTGTCGTAATAAGGCGGAATTACATAGCCTGCATATACATGACTATCTACACGTACACCATGCCCGCCGGGCTGGTGCAACACCGTAATTTTTCCGGGGCTTGGTCTAAAATCGTTATAAGGATCTTCGGCATTAATGCGGCATTCGATTGCGTGCATTACAGGAATATAATTTATACCTTTCAATTTATCGCCGGCGGCAATCATTATTTGTTCTTTAATTAAATCGTAATTAATTACTTCTTCTGTTACGCAATGCTCCACCTGGATACGGGTGTTCATTTCCATAAAGAAAAAATTGCGGTGCTTATCTACTAAAAATTCTACAGTGCCTACGCCTTCGTAATTGATAGAGGCGGCAGCTTTTATAGCAGCGTTGCCCATAGCTTCCCTAAGCTCCGGCGTCATAAATGGTGAAGGTGATTCTTCCACCAGTTTTTGATGACGGCGTTGTATAGAGCAATCTCTTTCGCTTAAATGACAAACCTGCCCATGCTGGTCGCCAACAATTTGTATTTCTATATGGCGTGGTTCCTCTACAAATTTTTCCATGTAGATGCCATCGTTTTTGAATGATGCTGCGGCTTCTGTTTTGGCATTTTCAAAAGCTTTTTCAATCTCTTCTTCGGTCCATACTACCCTCATACCTTTTCCGCCACCACCTGCTGTTGCTTTTAATATAACAGGATAACCCACTTCCTTAGCCGCAGTTTTTGCATGCGCTACACTTTCCAGCAAACCTTCTACTCCGGGTACAACCGGTACACCGGCAGCTATCATGGTTTGCTTGGCAGTAATTTTATCCCCCATCGCATTGATCATATCGGGTGTGGGGCCAATAAATTTTATCCCATGGTCGCCGCAAATTTTTGCAAACTTGGCGTTCTCTGCTAAAAAACCATAACCGGGGTGTATAGCATCTGCATTGGTAATTTCGGCTGCGGCCATAATATGTGCTACGTTTAAATAACTGTCGGCACTGGCAGGTTTACCAATACAAACGGCTTCGTCGGCAAATTTTACATGCAGGCTGTCTTTATCGGCAGTGGAATAAATGGCCACTGTTTTAATGCCCATTTCTTTACAGGTGCGTATTACACGAAGTGCAATTTCTCCACGGTTGGCAATCAATATTTTTTTAAACATCGGGATCATTTGGAATTAATTTGTGAAAAGTGTGTGGTGCAAATAGGGAATAGTGAATGGTCAATAAATACAGTTTGTAAAATCAATTCCTTCTGCAATTGAAAGCTTTATTCACCATTGACAATTTACAATTCACACTTATGAGGGTTCTACCAAAAACAAAGGCTGATCATACTCCACAGGGCTGGCATCTTCTACTAACACCTTTACAATTTTTCCTTTTACTTCACTTTCAATTTCGTTAAACAACTTCATGGCTTCAATAATGCAAACCACTTTACCGGCTGTAACTTCATCTCCTACTGATGCTAAAACAGGTTTGCCCGGTCCGCTTTGGCGGTAAAAAGTACCAATCATCGGGCTTTTTATGGTCACAAAATTATCTGCTTTAGTTTCTGCGGCAGGTTTAGGCGGTGCTGTTGATGCTGGAGTTTGTGTGGGTGGTGGTGGCGAAGAATATACTGGTGCGGCTGCGCCTGCTACTATATGTTGCACGGGATCTTTCTTTTGCTTTACGGTTATTTTTACACCTTCTTCTTCTATGGTAATTTCGCCGATATTGGTTTTATTAATGAGCTTTACAAGCTCCTGAATCTGTTTAATGTCCATGTATAAGTTTTTAGTTAATTAATGGAAAACCATAGGGGCTGCTAAGGTAGCAAATGATTATTCAAAAAACCTAATTTTATTAAAATAAAAATTTTTAGAAATGGGCATTTTTGGGCAGAAATGGGCTTAAAATGTGCAAAAAACCCTCAAAATATGATAAAATATGCCCAAAATTAAAAATGGATAATAGTGCAAACTATCATCCATTTCTCATAAAAAATTATAAGTTATCCCTTCACTCTTTCTACATATTCGCCTGTTTTTGCATTCACTCTTATTAACTCTCCTTCGTTTACAAACAGCGGAACGTTTACAGTCGCCCCTGTTTCTACAGTAGCAGGTTTTAATGTTTTGGTTGCAGTATCACCTCTCATTCCCGGTTCGCTGTAAGTAACTAATAATACAATTTTATCGGGCAGTTCCACTCCCATTGGAAGGTCAGTTTCGCCGTTTATTAAAACAGAAACTTCCTGGCCATCCTTTAAAAATTTTGGTGCATCAATCATTGTTTCGGGCACTGTAATTTGTTCAAAGGTTTCAGTATCCATAAAGCTATAGCCGGTATCATCTTTATATAAATACTGATAAGTTTTTTTTTCGACTCTTACAGGAAAGATAGTTTCTCCACTGTTCCAGGTTAATTCAATGGTACGGGCATTATCTACACCCTTTAATTTTGCCCAAACCTTTGCTGCTGCACGGGCTGTTTTATTTTGCCCAAATTCAATTACGGTGTACAAACTTCCGTCAACTTTTATGATGAGTCCCGAACGTATATCTGCTGTAGTTGCCATATTGCTTTGTTTTTAAGTGGCTGCAAAAGTATAGAAAAAATGCTGTTTTCGCTCTTATGTTTCGGGTTTTCTGTTTTGGGGTGGCAGTTTAGAAAGTTTAGGGTTTAGAGGTTTAGTGGTTTATTACTGGTTCTTTCCTAAACGTCTAAACCCTTAACCTCTAAACTTTTCTTCCGTCTTAACATTTCATTGTCACGCAAAAAAATTAGTTTTGAAAAAATTATACTTTGAAAAAATATTTTCTTCTCTTATTTATTATTGCATGCAGCACCATAAGTTTTGCTCAAACCGATACATCGCTATTGTATTTGCGTTTTCCAATAATACCTTCTTTTAAATTAACCAATATTGCCGACAGCAGCTATTTTACAAAAGATAATCTTAAAAAAAAGAAAGCTACTGTAATAATGGTTTTTAGCCCCGATTGTGAGCATTGCCAGGAAGAAACTAAAGAACTGAAAGCAAAAATTAAGTTATTTAAAAAAGCACAAATAATAATGGTGTCGCCTTTAGAGTATGGGTATATGAGAAAGTTTTACGACGAATATAAAATTGCTGATTACCCCACCATAACTATGGGCCGTGACCCGAGCTATTTTTTTGGCACTTTTTATAAAGTACGTTCTTTCCCTTCCATTTTTGTGTACAATAAAAAAGGCAATTTTGTAAAAGGTTTTACCGGCAGTACACCTGTTGAAGAAATTGCAGCAGCATTATAAATGATGAAGAAAATTTTTTTATTTTTTGGGATATTTTTTTTCAGCATCGCTGCGGCTGCTCAGTACGATACTACTGCACCTTATTTAAAAAATAAAATTGCTCCCAATTTTGTTTTACTCTCTTTGGATTCTGTTGCCTTTACGCAAAATGTTTTGGTAGAAAATAAAAGTACTATCATCATGCTGTTTAACCCCACTTGCGGCCATTGCCAGCAGCAATTAGAATTATTATTAACCCTGCCGGAAGTTACCAATGCCACTAACTTAATTTTAACCTCCACCGAACCGCTCTATAAAATAAAAGAATTTTACGATAAATATCATTTAGAAAAATACAGCTGGATACATATGGGTAAAGATCACAAATATTTTTTTGGTGGTTTTTACCGGCCCAAAACTATTCCGGTACTTGCTTTTTATAATAAGCAAAAAAAACTTACTTATTTTAACCAGGGCAATGTAAAAAAGAAAGAGATCATTCAGGCTTTAAAAAAATAGTTTCGAATCTCTCATATCTTAAAACCCCTGGACGGTTCTAAATCCTCCGGGGGTTAGTTTACACAATTTATTTTACAAATCTTTGATTCCACACCACTTCATCTTCCACCACAATTCTTATGTCATAAATGCCTTTACCCAGGTTACTTACGGGAATACGGATGGTTGTATTCAATGAGGCGCTGCGTAACCTTGTAATTACCCTGCCGGATATATTTTGTATAAAAACATTTACCACCCCTTTAATTTTTTCGTACCCTTTATATTGTAAAGTAAGTACATCCCCAACCGGCACCGGGTAAATTACCCAATTGCTGCCGGCAGCTCCAGTTACAATCATTATACTGTTGGAGTATTCTGTCTGCCCTTTTTCCGTAATACATTTTAACCGATAATAATTTTCACCCGCTTTCGATTTATTATCTATAAACTGGTACGTTTTATCAGGATTAAAATTTACGGTTTCCTGCCGTGCAATATCATTCCATTCAAAATTATCAGCACTTCGCTGTATTACAAACGATTTTATACCGGGCTGTTTCTGTTGCCATTTTATAGTTACTGCTTTTTGTTTTGCGTTATAAACTACCGTAATGCCCGGAGCAACGCTTGCAGCAAATAAAAAACAGGGCAATACAATTAAGTAAGTTGAGATAAGGGATTTAATCATGTATTGGGGATTTTATTCCCCTACAACGAAAAAACGCTCCAAATTATCTTTGGAAATAGTTAAAACATTGGTAAGAACCCATAAAAAATAATTTTTCTCCCAACCTTTGCCAATTAACTAATCAATTACCTTTGCGCCTGAAATAATTTTCTCCATAAATAAAAAATAAAATACATGAAAGTTACTGTTGTAGGTGCCGGAGCCGTAGGCGCAACCTGTGCCGATAATATTGCCCGTGCAGCATTGTGCACCGAATTAGTTTTGCTGGATATAAAAGAAGGCATTGCCGAAGGCAAAGCGCAGGACATGATGCAGACCGCAACATTATTAGGTTTTGATACAAAGATTACCGGCAGCACCAACGATTATACAAAAACCGCAGGCAGTGATGTGGTGGTAATTACCAGTGGCCTGCCCCGCAAACCCGGCATGACCCGTGAAGAATTGATAGGTGTAAATGCTGGCATTGTAAAAGCTGTTTGCGAAAATATTTTAAAGCATTCTCCCAATACAATTATTATAGTTATTAGTAACCCGATGGATACAATGACTTATTTGGCATTAAAATCTACCGGCTTACCTAAAAACAGGATTATAGGAATGGGCGGCACATTAGACAGCAGCCGTTTTAAATATCAGTTGAGCCAGCATTTAGGTTGCAGCCCCGCTGATTTAAACGCAGTAGTTGTTGGCGGACATGGCGATACTACCATGATTCCTTTAATTAGCAAAGCTACCTGGAACAGTGCACCCGTTACAGATTTTTTAAGTGCCGATCAGCAGGAAAAAATTGTAAAAGATACCATGGTGGGTGGGGCAACTTTAACAGCATTAATTGGTACATCAGCCTGGTATGCACCCGGCGCTGCAGGTGCTGCATTGGTAAAAAGTATTTTACGTGACGAGAAAAAATTATTTACCTGCTGTGTAAGTCTTGATGGCGAGTACGGACAAAAAGATATTTGCCTGGGCGTACCTGTTACCATTGGTAAAAATGGCTGGGAAAAAATTATTGATTTTAAATTGAATGATGCAGAAAAAGCAGCATTTGAAAAAAGTGCCGCAGCGGTTAGGAATATGAATGATGTGCTGGCAACTTTATAATTGATGCTTATTTTATTATAGTTAAAACTGCTAAAATATTTTAGCAGTTTTTTTTATTCTATATCCCTACCTTTATGTGGATTACCCTAACTCTTTAATAAACCCTGATGCAAAAATCTTATTTTAATTCTTTAAAGATACCCTCCTGCATTTTCATTTTATTTTTTTTGTTTTCAGATTTATTTGCACAAGAATTGGTTATCCCAAAAAAAACTATTTCGCAAGTTTCAAAAAAATCAGCAACTCCTGTAGTACGTTCTATAGCGGGAACCGATGGAGATTTATTTGGTACAGGAACAAGGTATATTAAAAATATTGGCCAGTATGGTAATACTCTGCCCAATTACATTTATATGGGAAATATCCTTTACGGATATGAAGGATTAAATATGCCTGTACTTTTTACTAAAAAAGGTATGATTCATTTACAACGAAAAATAAAAAAACTTTCCAATAAAGAAATAGAATGGCTGGAACGCAAAGGAATGGGTGAAGAAGAAATAAATAAGAAAAATATTCCATTAAACAGGGTTATTACAATGGAATGGGTTAATGCTAACCCAAACCCCAAAATAGTAACAGAGGGTTTAACCGATAATTATTATACCTACGGCATCTTAAAAGATAAAGCCAGGGCTTTTAAAAAAATAATTTATAAAGAAATCTATCCCGGAATCGATCTAGTGTATTCATTTTCCAAAACTGCCGTACATGGCTATGAATACAGCTTTATAATAAAGCCGGGTGCCGATATTAGTTTAATAAAAATGAAATTTGGTGGCGATGTTTTTAAAATAAAAATTGATAATGCTGATAAGCTTATAATCAGCTCGGACATTGATGATATTATTCATTCTGCGCCTGTTTGCTATTACAATGATAATAAAAATAAAAAAATAAAAGTGTCTTTTGATCTTACAAATAATGAAGCAGGTTTTAAAATTGACGAAAGCTATAACAGCAGTAAATCATTAGTTATAGATCCGTTTGTTACAAGTACAGGAAACTTAACAGGGCAGTACAGTGCCATTGCAAAAGATATCGATTTTGATTACCAGGGGAATGTATATGTATCTGGTGGTGGTGATGGGGCTGCTCAAAAAATGGCAAAATTTGATGCTGCTGGTTTACTTAAATGGACATTCACAGGCTCTTTATCATTACCTTTTTGGAATTTTGGCGGCTCCGAAGGTGGTTGGGTAGTAGAAAAAATTACTGGCAGCATCTATGTTGGCCAAGGCCTAGCTGGTGCCGGATTTAGCGTAATAAGATTAAATACATTGGGTGTTTACGATAATTATATTACTGCCGCAAATACCAATTTTACCGAAAATTGGAAAATGCTTTGGAACTGCAATGGCGGCGTACCAAAAATTTTAATTGCAGGTGGTGGCGGTTCTGCAAACAATGAATTAGCCATACTAACCCCGCCCAATATAAATCCTGTAGCATCTAATATTTCAGGCTTGAGCGGTGGCCATAATGATATTTCTGATATTATAATTGACCCGGTAACTAATGATATGTACACTGCATTTTCTATATCTGTACTTACTCCCAATGACGATAGCAAAATATATAAACACACGCCACCCTATACTCCTGCAAGCAATGCATGGAATAGTTTTTCGGGATACTTTGCTTTAAAAGAACCTTTTAACCGGCCTTATCTAAGTGGCGGTCTTGATAATTCCAGCAATTGCCTTGCTCTTAATAATGATTACTTGTTTTATTGGGATGGTAAAAATTTGAAAGCCTTCACTAAATCTGCAGGTAATGCTGCAGGCACACCAGTAACCTTATCCGGCAATTCACTTATGCAGGGAGGCATTTTTGCAGATGAATGTAATAATGTTTTTGTTGGCTTTACAAACGGCACCATTAAGGTATATAAATTCAACGGCTCAGTTTTTGACGATGCTGCAGCGGCAGATATAAATATTACAGGCTTTGGTGCTAATTCGATTTATGATATTGCATACAACCATGGCAATAATCAAATATATGCCTGCGGTGGCGGATTTGTTGCGTCTGTTGATGTATCACAATACTGTGCTTTACCAGTTTATACTGTATCGGTAATTTCTGATATTACTGCTTTATCTGCAACCGCTTCTTTAACACCTGCTCCTTCTGCCGGTTCTACAGTAACTTTTAGTTTATACGATGGTACAATATTAATAAACAGCAATACCACAGGGGTTTTTACCGGGCTTTCTTTAGGAATAAATTACACGGTAAAAGCTATAATTAATGAAGCCTGCAGTGGTACACAGGCAATAAAAGATTTCACACTTACTGCAACAGCACCACCGGCAAAAGCGGGTATCTATGTTCCTAATGCTTTTACACCAAACGGAAACGGCCTTAATGATTTATTAAACATAATTGTTTACGGTATTAAAGAAATCCGCTACTTCACCATTTATAACCGCTACGGGCAGGTGGTATTTACTACAAAAGATGCTTCTAAGGGATGGGATGGGAAATTTAGAGATAAAATGCAGAATACCGGAACATTTATATGGATGGCCGAAGCCGTTGATTTATCAGGAAATATTATACGGCAAAAAGGAACAATCACTCTTATAAGATAAAAATTATTTCCTCAGTAAACAAAAATCTATTAGCATTTCTTCAATTAATTCACTCCACTCACCACCATCTCCTTATTAATCTTTAACACTAACCCTTGCAAAACTTTCCCTGGCCCCACTTCAGTAAAATGTGTGGCGCCGTCTGCAATCATGGCCTGCACCAATTGCGTCCACCTAACGGCGCCGGTGAGCTGAGCAATTAAATTATTTTTTATTGCTGCAGCATCGGTAACTGCTTTAGCAACTACGTTCTGATAAACCGGGCAGATTGGAATTTTAAATTCAGTTGCATTAATAGCTTCTGCAAGTTCTTCTTTTGCAGGCAGCATTAAAGGGCTGTGAAAAGCCCCGCCAACAGGTAGTATCAATGCCCGTTTTGCCCCTGCAGCTTTCATCAGGTCGCAAGCCATTTCTATTCCTTTAATGCTGCCGCTAATTACCAGCTGGCCCGGGCAATTATAATTTGCCGGCACAACAATCTCTTCGGTGTCCATGTGTACTTTAGTGCAAATTTCTTCCACTTTATCATCGGCCAAAGCCAACACTGCTGCCATGGTAGAAGGATTTAATTCGCAGGCTTTTTGCATGGCTTTTGCCCTTATCGAAACTAATTTTAAAGCATCCTCAAAGCTTAATGTATTGTTGGCTACCAATGCAGAAAATTCGCCTAAAGAATGCCCTGCTACCATATCGGGCTGTACGTTCTGCAAAGTTTTATACGCAATAACAGAATGTAAAAAAACTGCTGGTTGAGTTACGTTGGTTTGTTTTAAATCTTCCTCACTGCCGTTGAACATAACATCCGAAATGCTGAATCCTAATATTTCATTTGCCTGTTCAAACAATTCTTTTGCAAGAGAATTAGTATCATATAAATTTTTTCCCATTCCCGAAAACTGAGAACCCTGACCCGGGAAAACATAAGCATGTGCCATCGTAAATAGTTTATTGGTTGATTGGTTTATTAGTTTTTAATCCGTTATTTTTTTTATTCTGTTTAGCTTTTATAAATCAAAGATATAAACATCAGGTTTTAAAATACAGGCATAAAAAAAGTTTATTTGAAGTTATAAAACTCTAACTACAAATAAACTAATAAACAAGTTAACTAATTAACCAATATACTTAATGCAGCTTTGCACTTATCAATTTCACAAACTCACTCCTGGTTTCATTTTTTTCAAACTCTCCCCAAAAAGCCGACGTGGTAGTTACAGAATTTTGTTTTTGTACACCTCTCATCATCATACATAAATGCGATGCTTCAATTACAACCGCCACTCCCAATGGGTTTAAAGTTTCTTTTATAGAATTTAATATCTGGTGTGTTAATCTTTCCTGCACCTGTAAACGGCGGCTGAAAACATCCACCACCCTTGCAATTTTACTAAGCCCTGTAATATAACCATTAGGTATATAAGCCACATGCGCCTTTCCATAAAACGGAAGCATATGATGCTCACACATACTGTATAGTTCAATATCTTTTACAATAACCATTTCGCTTACGTCTTCGTGAAATTTAGCCGAATTCAAAATGGCATTGGCGTCCACCTGGTAACCCTGCGTAAGAAACTGCATTGCTTTTGCAACACGTTCTGGTGTTTTTTGTAAGCCTTCTCTTTCTGGATCTTCTCCTAATAATTCAATACTTTCTTTATAGGTTTTTATAAGTCCCTGAGTTACTTTTTCATCGTAGTGCTCTCCTTTAGAATATCCCATTATAAATTTTTGTTTTTAAAAAAATAAGCAGTGATTTTATTGCTCATTGCCAATTGCCTGTTGCCTATTGCTTATTGCCTATACAGGGTAATCCACAAAATTTCTTTCTGTTTCGTACAGTCGTATTTGCAGATCAAATTTTATATCTATCTTCTCCCTTAAAATAGTATAAATTACAATTGCAATGTTTTCGGCGCTGGGGTTAAGGTTTTTAAATTCGGCAGTATCTTCATTTAAATTTTTATGATCAAATCTTTCCAGCACATTTTCATTTATTAAATCGCTAAGCAATTTCAAATCATACACATAACCTGTTGCTTCATCAGGTACACCCGTTACTTTTACAATTAACTCGTAATTGTGCCCATGAAAATGTGGATTGTTACATTTACCAAAAACTTTTGCATTGGTAGCTTCATCCCACAAAGGATTATTAAGCCGGTGAGCTGCGTTAAAATGTTCTTTACGGTAAACGGCTACTTTATTATTCATACCATTGTATAACACACATCAATCATTTTTGTTAAAAATATCATCAACAAGCGTACTGAAAAATTGTGTGGAATAATTCAGAACATTTTTGCCGAAGGTTATAACAGAAGTCTGCTGTTCAAACACATCAACTATCGAAAGTTAATTACAAATAAAGTTAGCAATTGTTCGCAGTAAACTAAAAATTAATTTCCGTAATACTCTACAAATATCCTTGGCGTTTCGTACAGTTTAAGACAATGCAGCTCTACGCCCTGTGGAAGATGAGGCACAAGCTGGTTCCATATTGCAGTTACTAAATTTTCTATAGAGCATATTTTTCCTGCCATAAAATCTACATCTACATTTAAATTTTTGTGATCCAGTCTATCAATAACATGCTCTTTTACAATTACACTCAGCCTTTTTACATCATATACAAAACCAGTTTCGGTATTGGGTTCGCCTTTTAAGGTTACATACAGCTCAAAGTTGTGCCCATGCCAGTTTTCGTTGGCACATTTACCAAATACTTCTTCATTCTTTTCCCTGCTCCATTGAGGGTTAAAAAGTTTATGGGCAGCATTAAAATGTTCTATACGGGTGATGTAAACCATTCTTATTTCACAAATTTTGGCAAAGGTACTTCCTAAATACTGAAATATGAAGTGGAAATCCGAATTTTGCAGTATGCAAATTTTACTGGTAGCGGCTACAGCTTTCGAAATTGAGCTTTTTATAAATATTTATCCTAAGGTAGATATTTTAATAACCGGTGTGGGGGTTCCTTCCACCCTGTATCATTTGCAAAAAAGATTACATCAGGTAGATTATGATTTTGTAATTCAGGCCGGTATTGCAGGTTCATTTTCAAATGATATACAGTTAGGCCAAACAGTTTTAGTAAAGCAGGATACATTTGCCGATTTAGGTGCAGAAGAAAAAAGAATATTTACGCATTGCTTTACATCAGGATTAATAAAAGCCCACGAATTTCCTTTTGCAGATGGATGGTTGATTAACACCTCGGAAGGCTTACTAAAAAATGCCTCATTAAAATGGGTGAAAGCTGTAACTATAAATAAAGTAAGCGATAGTTTTTTACAAAAGTTACAATTATCCGATGCCTTTCATCCGCAAATTGAAAGCATGGAAGGTGCCGCATTGCATTATGTTTGTTTACAGGAAGAAATACCTTTTGTACAAATACGTTCCATCAGTAATTATGTGGGAGAAAGAGATAAAACAAAATGGAAAATGAAAGAAGCAATTGAAAATTTAAATACTGAACTAACGGCACTGATTAACCAATTAACTAATTAACGTGAAACTGACGCTTGGATTTTCTCCCTGCCCCAACGATACCTATATTTTTGATGCACTGGTAAATAATAAAATAGATACTGAAGGTATTGAGTTTGATGTACAATTAGAAGATGTGCAAACCCTTAACCAATGGGCAATTGAAGGCAAACTGGATATAACCAAATTAAGTTACGGTGTATTGCCTTTAGCATTAGATAAATATATTGTTTTAAACTGTGGCAGTGCATTGGGCAAAGGGGTTGGGCCAATATTAATTAGTAATTGGGAATTGGGAATTTGGAATGCAGAGAATTTTACTATTGCAATACCTGGTAAAAATACAACGGCACATTTACTTTTTTCCCTTGCGTATCCCAATGCAAAAAATAAAATATTTTTAAGGTACGATGAAATTGAAAATTTTGTTTTAGCCAATAAAGGCTTAGGCGTTATCATACACG
Source organism: Ferruginibacter sp. (assembly GCF_031430955.1). Classification (GTDB taxonomy): domain Bacteria; phylum Bacteroidota; class Bacteroidia; order Chitinophagales; family Chitinophagaceae; genus Ferruginibacter. The sequence goes on along the minus strand of NZ_JANPCM010000663.1, from coordinate 5,793 downwards.
AAAACCGTTTTACTTACGAACAAAAAGGATTAAAAAAAATAATTGACCTTGGAGATTATTGGGAGAAAGAAACTGCTAATCCAATTCCATTGGGTGGCATTGTAATAAAAAGAAATGTAGATATAAATGTGCAACAACAAATTGATAAACTAATTAAAAAAAGTATTGAATACGCTTACACCAAATATCCTGAACTGAATGATTATATCAGAACGCATTCGCAGGAAATGAGTGAAGCTGTAATGCGAAAACATATTGACCTGTATGTAAATAATTATTCTGTTAATTTAGGAGAAGAAGGAAAAGCTGCAATAATAAAATTACTGGATGTTTATCAAACTATAAACCCTCAAGAATCTTTCTCAACAAATAATATCTTTGTAAAATCTATTTTTTAGGCAAGATTTAAAGAGCTTCTTTTTTTAATGCGCTGGTATATACTTCCAAACAACGTTTTCTTGCAAACTCATGCACCACTATTGGTTTAGGATAAGTAAATTCCTGAAATTCCGGTACCCATTTTTTTATATAATTTAATTGCGGATCAAATTTTTGTGTTTGCAAATAAGGATTAAAAATCCTAAAGTAAGGCGCTGCATCGCAACCACTGCCTGCAGCCCATTGCCAGCCACCATTGTTTGCTGCCAGGTCAAAGTCTAACAATTTTTCGGCAAAATAAGCTTCGCCCAAACGCCAGTCTAATAATAAATGTTTGCATAAAAAAGATGCCACAATCATACGCACCCTGTTATGCATAAACCCTGTTGCATTTAATTCTCTCATGCCGGCATCAACAATAGGATAGCCGGTTTGCCCGTTACACCATTTTTCAAATTCGCCTGTATCATTGCGCCATTCAATTGCATCATATTGTGGTTTAAAGGCTTTCCCTTTTCCCACTTGCGGAAAATGCCAGAGTATCATGTGATAAAAATCACGCCATACCAATTCGTTTAAATACGTCTCCGATAAATTTTTACTTTTTGCTGCAAGCGCTCTTATACTAATTGTACCAAAGCGTAAATGCACTCCTAATTTAGAAGTGCCTTTTATAGCAGGAAAATTTCTTTGCTGCTGGTATTTAATAACTAACTCTTCATCCAATTTTTTTGCAGGAAATGGTTTATCCACAGCATCAAATCCAATTGCTTTTAAAGATGGCATCGCAACCTCATCCTGTTTATAAAAATTATTAAAATATTTTTCGGTGGGATATTTTTTTAAATGAAAATCAGTTAACACTGCTTTCCATTTGCGGCTGTAGGGTGTAAACACGGTGTAAGGTTTACCATCATCTTTCAGTACTTCATCCTTCTCCAGTATTACCTGGTCTTTATAAGTTTTAAAAGAAACGTTTTTGCTTTTCAATAAATCAGTAATTATTTTTTCTCTTTCCAAAGCATAAGGCTCGTAATCATGATTGGTAAAAACATTTTCAATTGTATATTTCGCAAGTAATGTTTTGTAAATTGCTGCAGGAGTACCATAATAAACTTCCAGCGATGATCCCATTTTTGTCAACTGTGTTTGCATTTCTTCCAGTGCAGCATGTATAAATTCCACACGCCTATCGGTTTTATCTTCCAGCTGATCTAAAATATTTTTATCAAAAATAAAAATCGGCACAACAGGTGTGCCGCTTTTTAATGCATGATAAAGCCCGGCATTATCTGCAAGTCGCAAATCTCTTCTAAACCAAAATATGTTTACAGTTTGCATAATTTTAAAAAAATATTTTAATTGTTACCGATAGTAATATAAATTTCAGCCGTCAGCTGGTTTAAGCTCTTTAACAAAGAAAATCGATTCTAAAAGAGTGTCGGTCCCATAGCCATCGGGATTGTCGAAGCCGATATGCCTCTTTAACACGCTTTCGACAGGCTCAAGCTGACATTCTTATAATTTGAAAGTTCCGTGTGCTTAAAAATTATTAAACAATTGAATTACAAAATGGTTGGCGCAACGGCAGTATAAATTTTTTGAGTAAGGGTATTAGCAAAGTTTTTATTATTAACACTTTTTACCCAGCGTAAATTATAAATAGAATTGGTTAAAAAAACTTCATCGGCATTTAAAAGTTCCTCGACAGTTATTTCCTTTTCAACGCAGGTAAAACCAGTAGCAGCTAATTGGTCAATCACAAATTTTCTCATAACACCTGCAACGCAGCCTTCGGTTAATGCAGGTGTATAAATCACTTCATCTTTTATTAAAAAAATATTTGCAATAGTACTATCGCAAATTCTCCCCAAATTATTTATTATAACCGCATCATTCCATTTTTGTTTTTTTGCATGCAGTGCTGCCATTACATACGGCAGGTAATTGTTGTGCTTAAGGTTGCTGAGTATATCGCAACTTTTTTTCACGTCTGCGTAAATTCCTATATCCAGACCATTACTGTTTAAATCGCCATTAGCTTCTGGCAATGCCCAGGTTTCAATAATATAATTGGGAAAATTATCTGCAACATCATACAAACCACCATCACTTCTAAAAACAGTTATTCTTATTCTTGCAGCTATTTCATGCTGATTTTTTTTTGCAATTTGCAACACTTCTGCTGTTAATTTATCCGGATTAAAATGTTTGGGAACTGTAAACTGCAATACTTGCATTCCTTTCCAAAGGCGGGCAAAATGCTCATCTTCTAAAACCAAATTACCGGCTTTCATTTTCATGGTTTCAAATAAACCATCGCCATAACGCAGGCCACGGTTAGCTACACCAATAATGGCCGTTTCGCTTGTATAAATTTTTCCGTTGTAATTAAACCAGGGCATACTGCAAATATATTCTAATCAACCCTGTAAAAATATTTCTTCGCCAATAACAAAATCTAATAAAAGTAAAATCCTGCCATTGCAGGCAGGATTTACTTCTTCATCACAGTTTTAGAGACTTCGTTTTTCAGATATTTTTGGAATTAGATTTCGTCGTTTAATATTTTATGCTTTACAGCATACATTATTAAACCCGCTGTGCTTTTGGCACCAGTTTTAACTTTTAATTTATCCCGAATAGCTTCCACAGTCCGTGGGCTAAGGTCAACTATATCGGCAATTTCTTTAGTGCTTTTTTCTTCGCACATTAGTTTTAAAATAAGTGTTTCCTTATCATTCAACTGGGCTTCCTGCTGCATCATTTTTTGAGGCGTAGTAAAATTCCTTTGCTTCAGGTTGGTAAGCAGGGCCTTGTTGGTTAAAGAATTAAAATAATATTCCTGCTCGTAGCAGGTTTTTATTGCTTCGTAAATAATTTCGCTGTCGCTGGTTTTTGTAAGATAACTGTTGGCGCCCAGTTCCATTAACTTAGTAATCATACTATGGTCATCCATCATGGTCAGCATAATTATCCGGGTATCGGGATACAACTTTTTAATTTCGGGCAAAGTAGTAATACCGTCCATTACAGGCATCTGTATATCCAGCAGTATTACATCTGTGGCAACATTTTTAAGCATATTTAGCAAATGCATACCGTTATCGGCCTCCGCAATTACTTTAATATCTTTTTTGGAACTTAAAGCAGTTTTAACACCGGCACGGTATAATACGTGGTCGTCAGCAATTATTACTCTTATCGGTTCGTCAGTTTCGCTTTTGGAAATCATATTTTGGGTTTTTGGATTAGTATTAACATTATACTAACGCCAAACTGCAATATCAAATTATAACAAGATTAAAGAAAGCGTGTAATTACCCTATGTTGGTGATGGGAATTTTACGATACCTGAAAAGCGAATGAACGTAATTGAACAAACACATTTAAAAAATATTGTATTTCGAGGGATTAAATTAATTAATTTTTTAACGAGTAATTAAAAGAAAACTGATAGATAGGTAAAGCATATTCAATCTCTGGTTGTTTGGAATATTTATAATAAACAGCTTTAAGGTTTACCAAATTATTTATTTCAACCCCAAAGCCAATGGAATAACCGTGATAAATACCATTTGTGATAACATCAGGCAAAAATTCTTTTATTTGAGTGGGGTTACTGTAACAGCCAATATAACGGCCGGCAAGCCAGAACACGCCTACATTTTTTGCATTATTACGTTCCCATGCACCGGTTTGAAAATACAGGCCCAGTGTGACAAAACTGTTTAGGAAATTAGTAGGCTTACCTGTTTGCGGATTAGTTACCAACCCAGTCCGATAACCTGTTAAAACCCTTTCGCCGCTGTGATAGAGAAAGCCTGTCTTCGTTACTTTTATTGTTTGTTTAAAAAAAACCACCCCATCTATTGAAATATTGATAAGGCCGCTTAAAGGGTTGATATATTGATTTACCAAATGATCGTTGCTCCTTTGCAAACCACCTGTATTACTTTGGTTTTGAAAATTATTATTAGATACGCCACCATATAAAGAAAGCGGAATGGCAAGTTTACCCGGCTCGCCAATAAACAAACGGATAAAACGGGCAGATGCATTTACCTGCCCGTTGTTGATAATGTCAATAAAACCGGAAGTGAAGATTTCGGGTTTGTAGGGGTTTGTTGTATCTGTACTCAAGGATTTGGATATTTGAGAAAAACTACACTCAGAAAAACACAATAAAAGAGTGAATAAATGAACTATGGTTGAATAATACTTCATCAGGGTATTTTAACTATTTATTCCAAGCTAACTTATGGACTAAAAAAATTTAATACTTTAGATTGGTATATAAAAAAAACTACTATTGCTATCGTAACTACCGACCATAATACTTCACTATATAAAATTGTTTTATCACCGTTTGCTTTATAAGTAATAATAGATTTACGGATGCTTTTTATCCTGAAAATAATTGCGTATAAAGCAAGTGAACAATAGACAATGGATGCTAGCAAACTAATAAAATTCATAATGCATTTATTTTATTGTTAAGATTCATACAAACAAAAGGCAAATGAACCTACTGCCCATGCAACACCAATGGGACCTAAAAACCTTTTAGCCACATTTGTAAAGGTGGTTCTTAACGCCGCAATAGACCAAGATGTTCCTGCGCCTTGAGATAAAGCATAAGCTGCATCTACACCAATTGCAGCTAAAGCACAATTGAAAATCGCACGCCCATCTAATTTTGTTGTTTCTTCAAATTGATAAGATGGCCCATTTGCAGTTCGATTATAATCGTTTTGATCAATGGTATAAATTTCATTTAAATCTGTGCTTGGCCTGAAACTGGCAATATACAAAAGTTCGTCTTTATCCGTAATATCTAAATTATTTTTTACAGCTAATTCTCTACCATAATCTATAAGTGGTATAGTATTTTCTTCTATTTGCTGTTTAGCAGTTTCTGATATTAATATATCCCCTTTGCCTACTGCTTTTTTAAAACTGACAATATCTAAATTTCTTGGTCTTTCTCTTTCGAGTAAAATATCCATCTTACTGCGATAAGAATCTATCATTACCTTCCATTCAGATTCTGTTTTTTGAGCAATTGAAGAATTAGTTACAAATAAAGTAAGTACTATAAATAAAAAATTATTTTTCATTTTAAATTAATTTAATAAATCCCGTTGAAGAAGCTCTCACACTTCATGCACAGTTCAACGCTGTGTCCTACCTTGAAACTTTTTAATAGCAGTGGTCAGATATAATTCTGCTATTGTAAGTTTTACGGCAGGGGTTTGCCTCTCACTATCAAATTTAACTGTTGCATAAAAAGGGTACTGATTAACTTTAGTGTTACGGATTAAATTGCTGCAACAAAGATTAAACCATTAAATTTTAAATACAAGGGAAACACAACAGAAAAAAATGGGATTTTTCGGGAAACTAAAAAAATCT
>NZ_JANPCM010000662.1:0-5160 GCF_031430955.1 Ferruginibacter sp. | reverse complement strand
AAAAATTAATATCTGCAACAGAAAACCCTGTTGGTTCAAAAACTTATGATATAGTTTATGAAGTGGTAATAAAAAATTACGGTGGTACACCAGTAACCAGTGTACAGGCTTACGATACGCTTAATAAAATTAATGGGGTTTTAAATGTAATCAGCGGTTCTATTACATCTTTTGCAGCCCCTTCAGGTATAACCCAAAATCCATTATACGATGGTAAAACATTGGGTAATTTTAATTTACTTACACCAGGGGGTACTTTATCAAATATACCGGGGCAAAACACAATAACTTTAAGGATAACATGTAAAATTTCTAATATCCTGGCAGGGGTTGTATATAATAACCAGGCTGTAGTTACAGGTGTTGGTTTATTTGGGGATAATCTCAGGGATTCATCTACAAACGGAGGTACACCAGATTTAAATTCTAATGACAAACCAGATGATATTGGAGAAAGCCAGCCTACTCCGTTGCTTATTTCAATTGCAGCTCAAACACCTCCATGTTCGGCACTAACTAATATTTTATATTCACAGGATTTTGGAACAGGTACAGGACTTACAAGTGTAATACCTGCCCCGGTTATTGGAAGTGGAGTTACATTTCCCACGGCAACCAGTTTATATACAAGTAGTGTAACACCACCTATTCCTGCAGAAACTTATACTATAACTAATAATCCACAAAATGCAAATACAACAGAGTTTTTAAGTTTCACCGATCGTACCGGTAACCCCAATGGCAGAATGCTGATTGTAAATGCTGATGCGGCTAATGAAGTAATGTACAGGGGCACTTTTCAATCTCCCCTTTGTGCCAATCAGGAATACTCATTATCATTTTATGCAGCCTTTGTAGGTAATGCTACCTATCAAACTAAATGTAATGCCTTTGGTGGATTTAAATATCCACAACTAAAAATACGCCTTAGAGATGGAGGGTCAGGTTTAATCATTACTGATGTTTCCACCACAACTATACCAGGTACAACATGGCAGCAATATGGCCTGAAGTTTTTAGCACCTGTATCTTATACAAATGTAATTCTGGAACTTATTAATGATGCGCCAGGTGGTTGTGGTAATGATATAGCCATTGATGATATTCAATTTGGTAATTGTGATGCGTTACCGGTAGTAAATGTAAGTGCCGTTAGTGCAGGTTGTATTGGAAGTTCAACAACATTTAATTCTTCATTAACTGATCCATCAGCATTACCAGGTACAAAAGATTATCAATGGCAGGTAGGTACATCTGCAACAGGCCCGTGGGCTGATGTTGTTGGTGCCATTTCATCAACTTATACTATACCATCTATTGCAGCAGGGGATACCGGTAAATATTACCGTGTAATTATAGCAGCTACAGGAAATATAAGCAACACAAACTGCCGTTATATCTCTCCCGGCATTTTATTAAGTGGTAAAGTTTCGTCAGTTGCTGCAACCAGTGCATCAAAAAATAAAAATAATATTTGCCCGGGAATATCTGTATCACTGTCAACAGTTGGCGGTAGTTTAGGTGCCGGTGCAAGTTGGAAATGGTACACTGGCAGCCCGGGAGGTACATTAGTTGGAACAGGAACTACTATTAATGTTACTCCACTCATTACTACCACTTATTATGTAAGAGCAGAAGGTGATTGTAATAATACAACCGATCGGCAGGTAACAGTATCAATATCCTGCGATATAGATAAAGATAAAGATGGCATTCCTGATTTTGTGGAAAGTAATATGGCTGCATCTTTTGCAGATGCAAATGGAAACGGCGTCATTAATGCATACGACCCGTCTTATGCAGGTTATGTAGATAATAATAACGATTTTATTAATGATAATTTTCAAGCCGATGGAGATTCTGATAACGATGGCATTCCTAATTATCTGGATACAAGTTTTCCTGGTCGTGTAGATAGTAATGGCGACGGTGTGGATGACAGGTTTGATGCTGATAAGGATGGTATAATAAATATGCTTGATCTGGACAGCGATAATGATGGCATACCAGATGTGGTTGAAGCTTATGGGGTTGATGCCGACGGTAATGGAAAGATTGACAACTTTAGCGATACAGATGGTGATGGATTAACACAAAGTGTAGATGCCAACAATACCGGTGCCGATAATACAGGACTTGGTTTAGCGCTTCCTAATTTAGATGGTGATGCAGTACCTAACTTCCTTGACCTGGACAGCGATAATGATGGCATACCAGATGTGGTGGAAGCTGGCGGTCCCGACACAAATAATAATGGTATAATTGATGCCTTTACAGATGTAAATGGTGATGGAATGCATGACAGTTATATTAACGCTACTGCACTATTACAAACTGGCGCCGATATTAATGGTGATGGAAAAGCCGATAGCTACCCTAATAAAAATTTAGACAGGGACTTCAGACCAAATGCTTATGATATGGATAGTGATGGCGATGGTATAGTGGATGTAATAGAAGCAGGGTTACCGGATGCCAATCTTGACGGTATTGCTGACGGAGCAATTGGTGCTAATGGGTGGTCAACTACTGTATCTGCGATGCCTGCACTAAATTTAAGAAATACAGATGGTGTTGGTAATAATGATTACTTAGATATTGATTCAGATGATGATGGCATTCCTGATAATATAGAAGGCATGTCAACAGTAGGTTATAAGCTACCATCCACAACAGATACCGATGGAGATGGGCTAGCAAATACGTATGATAATGTAAACGGTTTTGGGGGCTCTGGTATATTTGTTTACGATCATGATGGTGATGGCATACCTGATTACCGTGATTCGGATACAGATGGTGATGGCATTTTGGATATAGTAGAAGGAAACGATTTTAATTTAAATGGTTTATCTGACGATTTAGTAACCTTAACAGGGCTTGATACCGATGGCGATGGTTTAGATAACCGTTTCGATTCTTTAAATTCTGTTACAAATATTAAAGGTACTTCTTACAATATGGGTACAGGCGGTACTACTTCTGGAGATCCTGTGCCGGGTACAAGAGCAACTGTGCAAAAGAAAACCGCAGCACAATCAGACAGGGACTGGCGTTCTGTAGGTGTGGTACTTCCCGTACAATTCCTGAATATTTCAGGGTCACTTCAAAATGTACAAGTGTTGCTTGGCTTTAGTGTAATAACAACCAAAGAAGTAGAACGTTTTGAAATTGAAAGAAGTTTGGATAATACTGCTTACACCAAAGCAGGCATTGTAACAGATGCAGTAAAATTAAACGAACAACAGGACTTTGCATATGCTGATGATATAAGTGGTATAAGTAATGAAGTTATTTACTACAGGGTGAAAGCTGTTGGTAAAGCCGGAGAAATAAAATACAGTAATGTGCTGGTAGTGCGTAAAAATCAAACTAAGACTCCGATAAGCATTCTGCCTAATCCTGCAAATGATTATGTTTCCATAAGATTTTTTGTAGCGAAAGAATCAGAAATAACAATCAGGTTGCTGGATAATTTGGGAAAGACCGTAGTGTTGCAAAAACAAAAAGTAAACAAGGGTAATAATACGGTACAGTTAAATAATCTTGGTAAGTTTACTGCAGGTGTTTATTCAATTCAGTTATTTGTAAATGATGAAATTATAACACAAAAAATGATATTGAGCAGATAACTTCCTGACAAATAAAAATAAAATAATAAGTAAATTGCCTCTTTTGTGAAGAGGCAGTTTGCTTATATGATACCCTACCTAATTCAGCTATAAAATTCATAAGGTTACTAATTTTTATTTCAGTAAAAATAAATGAGCAGTGAAGATTTAATTATACCACCAATATTGATGCCTTTAACAGCTACAGTATTTTTTGCTGGCTTAAAATAATTGCACAAACAGGCGGAGTGTAATACAGAATCTTATTAGTGTTGCGGCTACATTAAAATAATAGCTGTAAGCATTATACCAAACCCTGCTAGAGAATACTTTTCAGTAAAATTTTTTGTTGACAAGGAATGGGAAGTAACAATAAGTTTAGTTGATTATACTGGTAAAAAAGTAATGGTGCAAAAACAAAAAGCCGCCAAAGATTACAATACTACGCAACTGTATGGGCTTGCTAAATGCTCCGCAGGAATATATACAGTAATGCTGTTTGTAAATATCGAACTGGTTAATCAAAAATTTGTATTAACAAAATAAGGCTTAATTATACTGCTGATAAAAGTTTATGCCCCGAAATTTTTTGGGGCAATTTTTATTATCACCTTGTAAGCCACATCAGGTTATTAAATGCTACTTTTGTTTTAATGTACACATTAAAAAAATCATTAGGGCAGCATTTTTTAAAAGATGAAATCATTATTCAAAAAATAATTGATGCGGTAAAAAAAGAATCTTTTACCAATTTGCTGGAAGTTGGCCCCGGAGGAGGGGCTTTAACTAAACACTTAATTAATTTGCCGGATGTTAATTTTAAAGCAGTGGAATTAGACGAAGAAAAAGTAGGTTATCTTCTCCAAAAATATCCCCTGTTAAAAGATAAAATTATTCATAAAAGTTTTTTAGATATTGATAAGCCTTTTGACGAGCCGTTTGCAGTAATTGGTAATTTCCCTTACAATATATCAACACAAATACTTTTTAAAATATTAGAATGGAAAGATGAGGTCCCTTGCGTAATTGGCATGTTTCAAAAAGAAGTGGCGCAAAGGGCAGCCAGCAAAGAAGGCAGTAAAGTATATGGTGTGTTAAGTGCTTTGGTGCAGGCTTATTATAATGTAGAATATTTATTTGATGTGGGCAACGAATGTTTTAACCCGCCACCAAAAGTGCAGAGTGGTGTAATAAAATTAATAAGAAGAACAGAGCCATTAAAAGTTAAAAGCGACAGGGCTTACTGGGTACTGGTAAAAACCGCTTTTAATCAAAGAAGAAAAACATTACGGAATGCAGTAAAAAGTTTATTTACTGCCGAAGAATTGCAAAACGAAATTTTTACTAAACGTGCCGAAGCATTAAGCATTGAAGATTTTGCCGCACTTACTTTTAAAATGAGTTGATTGAAAAATAAAGTTACATATTGCTTTTCGTTGTCTTTTACAAATTGTGTATTGCCAATTATTTATTGCTTTTTGCCAATTGCATTTTGTCAATTGCTTTCTTCGTGCTATACGCCACGGTATGCCTACAGCCCTTCTGCTCA
>NZ_JANPCM010000661.1:0-1860 GCF_031430955.1 Ferruginibacter sp. | reverse complement strand
AGCAGCAGCAGATATTCAAATGTTTCCTGCTGATTTTCCCTGGCAAAAATTTCCCTGGCAAAAAGCTATTGTACATTTTGCACGGCTGTTAGGTGCTGTACATATGGGTAATAATAGTTTGGCTAAAACAGAATTAAAAAGTCTGAATACAATTTATGATACACTTGCAGCACAAAAAGATACCTACAAAGCCAACCAGGTAATGATACAAATTAAAACCGGTGAAGCATGGATAAAACTTGAAGAAAAAAAAATAACCGAAGCATTGCAATTGATGAACATGGCTGCAGATATGGAAGATAAAACGGAGAAAAGCCCTGTTACTCCCGGAGAAATAATACCGGCAAAAGAATTACTGGCTGATATGTTATTGCAACTAAATAAACCTGCCGAAGCATTAGTCGCCTACGAAGCTGATTTAAAAAAACATCCCAACCGTTTTAATGGTTTATATGGTGCTGCTTTAGTCAGCGAAAAAATAAATAATATTGATAAAGCAAATTATTATTATAAGCAGTTGCTTGCTATTGCCAATTCGCCTGACGCAAACAGGCCCGAACTGAAAAAAGCAAAATTGTTTTTGAAAAAAGAAATCCAATAAAAAATATTCAATTGATACGAATAGAAATGTAATTATTGTGAAATCTTAAGATCGTATTTAACAACTTAGTTTCTTCCTCCACTATTAGCAGCCCTCACCCACCTGCACTTTAACTATACTTTATAATTCTGGCTTATGTTTTTTCATTCCTGCAATAGTCTAATTATTAAAAATACTATATGCAAACTTATACTCATCAAAAAGAAATCTTACTTGTGGTAAACGCCAGTTTTTTTTCAAAAGACCGGGTAAAAAGAAATGAAGCTGAGGCAGATAAACATTTTACACAAAAAGAAAAATTAATAGATGCCTGCTGGAACGGGCTGGTGCCCGAAATACTACCCGAATTTTTTGAAATGCCCTTTGATAAATCAATGACACTTTGGGAAATTAATGATGCCAATGCATTTATTGATTTGGTATTTTGCAATTTTATCGAAACAAGGGAAAACGAGTTATCAGTTAACCCTTATATTTTTATGGAGTTTCAGGGTTACAATTAATTACTGAGTTAAATTAAGGCAGATCCTGAATTAAGATTCGGATTTCAGCCGGTGCCGTTTCGTCGCCACCAAAATAAGGATATAGTTGATAACCTTTAACAATCGTAGTTGTAACAAATCGTGGCATTGTAACAGTGCTGTTACCCGATTTAAAAACATACTCAGCAGCAGAAAATTTTATTGTACATAAAACTTCAGCGCCAATATTTACACTGGTTATTTCTTTGGAATCCCTTACGCCGTTATAATAAGTATAGGCATATAACCTCAACGCATTGTCATTCCACGACCAGCCAATTCTTGCACTGTTTTGGTGATGATCATTACCATCTGAAAAGCCGTAGAGTTTATTAATATCGTATTGATTAAGTGGATCAATTGTTTTATAAATTGCAGAGCTGTCAAATTTTACTTTAAAATTCATTTCACTCAATATTATTTCTTTTAAAACACTTTTATCAGAAAAATGTGCGCCTGCGTTGATGGTATATTTTACATAACTGCTTTCAGCAGCAGTGGGTAAAACAGTAACTATTACGGGTGCTTCGGCAGGCAATGTTTTTTTGCAGCTGCATAATAATAAAATTAAAAACGGGAAAATGTTTTTCATTGCCGGGGTAAAGGATTTAATATACCGTTAAAATTAAAGGGAATAAAAAATAAGCAGGGTAATGTTTATTGTAAATATCTGTGGCTTTAATTCTACAATATTTCTGCTTCAATAATAAAGCCTCCGCTTAAAACGGAGGCTTTATT
>NZ_JANPCM010000660.1:0-4940 GCF_031430955.1 Ferruginibacter sp. | reverse complement strand
TTTTCATAATCGAATTTTGCACCGCCGCTGTGCACACGGTCGATACTAAAGATTTCAATTAATTCTTCTTTAGTAAATAATTCCTGCTCTGTGCCCCCATTCCATCCCAGTAATGCCAGCAGGTTTATAAAAGCTTCGGGTAAAAATCCTTTTTCTTTAAACCCTTCAGTCAATTCATTTGTTTTGGGGTCGTGCCAGTTCATCGCAAAAACCGGGAAACCATATTTAGCGCCATCTCTCTTACTTAATTTTCCGCTTGGCCCCAATATTAATGGCAGGTGGGCCCACTGCGGCATTTTATCTACGCCAAATAAATATTTCCAAAGCAATACATGCACCGGTGCACTCGGCAACCATTCTTCTCCTCTAAAAGCATGAGTGATTTGCATTAAATAATCATCAACTACCACAGCTAAATGGTAAGTGGGCATTCCATCTGCTTTCAACAAAACTTTATCATCTACCAAACTGGTTTCATTTTTTATTTCACCACGTATCATGTCGGTAAAAGAAACTGTTTCATTCTCCGGCATTTTAATTCTTACAACGTGCCTTGTTCCTTTTGCTATTAAATTGTTTACTTCATCTTCATTTAATGTTAATGAATTTTTCATCTTCATCCGTAAATGATGATCGTATTGCGGCGAAGGATTTTCAGCCGTTTTAAAATCGTTACGCATTTTTTCTAATTCTTCCGGCGTATCAAATGCATAATAGGCATGACCATCTTTTATTAATTTATCAGCATATTGCTGGTAAATACCCTGTTCTTTTCTTTCGCTCTGGCGGTAAGGTCCGTAATTGCCACCATGCAAAGGGCTTTCATCAGGTTCAATGCCGCACCATTTAAGGCAATCAAAAATATAATGTTCAGCCCCTTCTACAAATCTCGTCTGATCAGTATCTTCAATACGCACAATAAAATCGCCGCCTTTATTTTTTGCAAATAAATAATTGTACAGCACTGTGCGTACGCCACCTAAATGTAAACCGCCGGTGGGGCTGGGGGCAAATCTTACTCTTACTTTACTCATTTTGCAAATATACAATCACTATTAACCATATAGAAAAGGAATAAATAAAATAAAAAAACCGTTAGGGCTTTTGGCCAAAACGGTTAAAATATCAATCATAAAAAATTTATCGTAAAACTATTGTTCTGGGTTCTTGCCCGTCAATTGAAATGGTAGCCAGTTTATCGCAATCACCATCACCAAAATTTATAACTGCATTGTGGGCAGCGCCCTGTACTTTTAACTTTCCGGTGCCAATATTATCGCAGGTAGATTTTTTTTGCAGTGCCTCAGTAATAAAACAGTCTCTTGTTTTACCTGCTGCATTGGTTATGGTATAATTGCCGGTAATTAAAAATATATCATCTAATAAAGTGTTGGGTGTGGATGTACCTGCAATTTGAACTACATCTCTTACGCCGTTGTGCAACCAGTACCTTCCACTGGGAGCAGTTACTTTTCCGTTTTCAACTTTGCGTTGCCAGCTTTTAGTAATTGAGGTGCTGGTATTTTTCCAGGTTATTGTACCTTCTTTTTTAAAATTATTTACAACATAATTGCTGAAAGTAATAATTGCCTGGCTGCCTGTTCTTCTAACGGAATCTGAAAGTGTAATATTAATTTTTCCTTTACGCATAATATTATTGGTTGAGGTGCAGCCCGTGGTTCCAAAATCTATAACAATTGTTTTTGGAAAACCAGATGCTGGTGTTACAGTTACTGTGGCGCAGGTTAATGTGTTTGACGTAATAACCGGAAGCGATCCAAAATTACTGCCTAACAAATTTCTGTTGGCGGCAGCTTCCATAAAAATATTGTTGGCATCTTCGGTAAGATTGTCGGCCACAGCCTGGTTGCCACTTAATTCAAAAGTAGTTTCATCTTCTGCCGAAGTAGTTGAAAATGTATTTTCTTTTGTGCAGGAAAGTAAACTTGATGCAAGTATGGTAACAGCAAAAGCGGTTAAAAGTCTATTTGTTTTCATAGGTGGTTTTTAAACAAACCCTTTGTGGGTTTCAATGGTACGGATTTTTTTTAACTGGACTTATCTTATTTATAACGACAGTAAACATTAAATATTGTGCAAAAAAGAGGCTAAGTTATCTGCAAATACCCCTCTATTTTGCCCTATTTTCAATGTAAATTTGGTTTAATTTTTATGAATATAATTGCCCCCCATTTTTGGAGAGAATCTAAAGCAAAGTTTTTTAAAAAAGATTTATTCTTTATCACCACACCATGGTGGTTACGTAAACTTTTTCCGGGATGTGTATGGGATATTAAAACCTGTGAAAAAATAATATACCTCAGTTTTGATGATGGCCCTCACCCAATCATTACACCTTTTGTATTGGCCGCTTTAAGAAAGTATAATGCCAAAGCCACTTTTTTTTGCATTGGCGAAAATGTAAAAAAATATCCTGAAATATATAAACAGGTTATTGATGATGGCCATGCAATCGGCAACCACACCATGTATCATATTAATGGCTGGAAAAATACTGATGATGATTATTTGAATGATATAGCGGCTGCGGGTGAGTACATTAAGTCCAATTTATTCAGACCGCCTTATGGTAGGATAAAAAAATCGCAGATAGCTAAATTGCAAACTGCAAATCCTAAACTTAAAACTATAATGTGGTCGGTTTTGGCAGGAGATTGGGTAAGTACACTAACACCAGAAAAATGCTTTGAGCAGGTAAAAGCTAATATTCATCCGGGTTGCATTGTTGTTTTTCATGATAGTGATAAAGCAAATGAAAGAATGAGCTTTGCCTTGCCAAAACTGCTGGAACACTTTTATAAAATTGGTTATACGTTCAATAAAATTGAGGTAAAAACTGTGGAATAAACTAATATTTTGGGAGATAAATTTGCCTGAAGTTCTTTAAAAAAAATTGGGCCTGGGTAGAAACCCTGGCCCGTTTTTAATCCGTACCCTATGAAAACTAGGATAAATGTACAACCTTGTTTTCACAAAAGCAATATTTTTTTTTATTTATAATTTTATAGGGTGCGGAACGCCATTAATATAGATGATCGCATCATTATCACAATTGCCGTTTCCGAAGTCCAGTAAGGCTTCCCGCCCATCTCTTACAATGCGTACAGTTCCTTTTACTATCCAGCGGCAGGTAAACTTTTTTATTAAAGGTTCAACAATTGTGGAGGCCCAGTTGTGTCCAAACGAGTTAGAACCTCTTGCGCCACCCTCAATTTTATAAATATCATCCAAAGGAAAATTAGGTGTACCGTTACCGGCAATTTGTAAAATATCTTTAGTGCTGTTCCATTTGCGCCAATTGCCGTTATTGGTGTTGGTTATCTTACCATCTATAACGGTAACCTTTAATCCCTGCATGTTGGATGTGCTGGTGTTTTTGGTAATATGGGTACCCTCAATTTTAAAACTATCAACGTGGTACCCAGCAAATGTGGTGCTTACAATGGCACCTGGTACCAGTAACCGGTTGGTATAAATAGATACTATTTTTCCTTTACGGTACTTGCCATCACGGCCCAGGCAGCCATTACCAAAATCGATGGTAACAGTTTTGGGAAATACACCGGGCTGCTGCGGTACAACTGTTACAGTATAGCATCGTGTGGTGGTGGATGAAAGTCTTACACCAGTTTCGGCCAAAACAGATACGTTGGTATTAAATCCCAGATCTTCGCCAGCATCTTCTGCACTTATACTTGCAGTAATGTTAAACACATCATCAAATTGTTCTTCTGTTTGTGCTTCTTGCGTAGTTGTATTAACTGTTGCGGCTACTTCAGCAGGAGAATCTTCCGTAGTATTTACTGCACTCTTTTCTTTTTTACAGCTGGTAAATAGCAGTGCACCCAGTAATACAAAAGCCGGGAGCATCCTGGTTAGATTAATTGTTTTCATAAAAATAATTTTTTAAATAATGGTGAATAATAAATACTTTTTTAAGACAACGGTTGCATAACATAGTTTAAAGCGCTGTTAATTTTTTTTTAATGACTTTTGTATTTTTAAAATCAATTATGATTTTTACAGATACACATTGCCATCTTTATTCAAACGAATTTGCTGCGGATATTGATGATGTAATAAAGAGAGCAGTAATTGAAGGCACAGATAAATTTTATTTGCCAGCTATAGACAGTGCAACGCATATACAAATGATTAGGCTGGAAGAAAGTTATCCCGGTAAATGTATTGCCATGATGGGTTTGCATCCCTGCTCTGTAAAAGAAAATTATTTAGAAGAACTGAACATAGTTGAAGACTGGCTTGCTAAAAGAAAGTTTGCAGCAGTAGGGGAGATTGGCCTTGATTTATACTGGGATAAAACATTTACTGAACAACAGTTTGATGCATTTAGAAAACAAATTGAATTATCGCTGCAATACAAATTGCCCATTGTAATTCACACCCGTAATGCAATGACTGAAACAATTACAGTGGTAAAAGAATATGCAGCAAAAGGTATTACTGGAATTTTTCATTGCTTTAGCGGTACTTATGAAGAAGCAGTTGAAATTACCGACATGGGATTTTATTTAGGTATAGGCGGAGTAATAACTTATAAAAATGCCGGGCTTGCCGAAGTAATTGAAAAAATTGATGCTAAACATTTAGTTGTTGAAACCGATGCACCCTATTTAACACCTGTACCTTTTAGGGGAAAAAGAAATGAAAGCAGTTAGTTAAAGTATATAATTGAAAAATTGGCGCAGGTAAAAAATATGCCTGTTGAAGAGATAGCAGCAGTTACCACAACCAATGCCCAAAAAATATTCGGCATATAAAGATTGATGCTGTATTTTTGCCCTCCTTTAAAAAAGGAGAGTTGTCCGAGTGGTTGAAGGAGCACGCCTGGAAAGTGTGTATACCCGAAAGGGTATCAAGAGTTCGAATCTCTTACTCTCCGCATGAAAGAAGAAAAA
>NZ_JANPCM010000659.1:0-8139 GCF_031430955.1 Ferruginibacter sp. | reverse complement strand
GTTCTTTTTCTTTTTTCGATGGCTTTTAGAATATGTACAGCACATTTTTCCGAACTCATCATTTTTCCCTCATCCATGGGGGTTTCGCCCTGCGATTTTCCCTTTTTGTTTAATGCTGCATTCCTGATATTGGATGTTGTAAAGCCCGGGCAAACCCACATCACGTTTACCTGGTGATCGATCATTTCGGTACGTAATGCTTCCAAAAATCCGGTCATGGCATATTTACTGGCTGAATAGCCGCTACGTCCCGGCAAACCCCTGTAACCTGCAATGGAAGATACACCAACAATGGTTCCCTTTCGCTCAATAATGGAATCGAGCGCCAGTTTGGTGCAATATAATGTTCCTTTAAAATTAATATCCATTACTTTTTCTATTACTTCCACATCCAGGTCTTTAACCAGGGCCCTCATGGAAATACCGGCATTGTTGATGAGGATATCGATACCGCCAAAAACCTGTATGGTTGTTTCAATAAAATTTTTGCAATCGTTGTAATTACTTACATCTGCTACAATGCTGTGCAGGGGTTTGCCCGAGTGCAGTAACTGAAGATCGTACAATTTATCCTGGTTGCGGCCACAGGTAGCTACTTTAGCACCCAGGTGAATCAGTGCATCAACCAATGCTTTACCAATGCCATCGCTGCCGCCTGTAATAACTACTACTTTGTTTTTGAAGAAATCTGTATTCATATAATACAAAAATAGAGGGATTAATTTGCCGAACACAAATTTAGTGAATAAAAAAACCCCCGAAGGCGGGGGTTTGTGAACTGGCAGGGACTCGAACCCTGGGCCCTCCCGATAAAAATCGGGATGCTCTACCAACAGAGCTATCCAATCAATGCCATAATATATTTCCGTGATTTTTGTTTTTTAATGTATGCTTCCCGCTGTTTTGCCAATGATAAATTTTCAAATTGTTCTTTATAAACCAGTAGCCAGGGCATACCCGTTGCAGTAAATTTTGAATGACCAATATTATGTTCGTAAAGCCTGCGTTCTATATCTGTACAGGCGCCCACATAATATTTATTCAATTTTTGCGAAAATAAAATATAACAAAAAGGCATAAAAATAAAAACCCCCTAAACGGGGGGTTTGTGAACTGGCTGGGACTCGAACCCAGGGCCCATACATTAAAAGTGTATTGCTCTACCAACTGAGCTACCAATTCAACTCTTAAAATTTTGGATTGCAAAGATAGGGGTATCAGTTTAAATAATACCAATCAAAAAATGATTTTTTCCACGAAAAATAAAAATTGTTGATAAGCTTTTTTTAAAGCGCCATCAAACTGCATCCTCTAATATCACTATTATCCATGCGGCCCAGCACTTCAAAACTTTCGTTGCTGTACAGGCGGCCCACATCTGCAGTAGCTATAAAACTGCAACTGTAAATATTGGCAAGGTCAATAATATTAATAACTCCGGTTATTGGTTTTTCTTGTAAAGCATCAGCTATAAATATTGCAAAAGGATCATCTTCTTCTCTTATTAAAACTTTCATCCAGGGCGGGCAATGAAAAATACCATCGCCTTTTGAATAAGCCTGCGATAATAATTCCGTCATTCCATATTCGGAATGTATGAGGCTTACACCTAAATTATTTTGCAGCCGACTGTGTACCTGCTGCCTTGTCATTTCTTCCCGTCTGCCCTTCATGCCACCGGTTTCCATAACAATGGTATTGCGTAATTGTATTGGATGTTTTTCTGCAAAATCAAGTAATGCATAAGTAACTCCAATTAAAAGGGTTGATTGTTTTAAAATTTCGTTGTGTAAAATAGTCTGCAGTAATTTATCGTAATCAGATAAATAAAAACCGCTTAAATTATTATCGCTTTGCTTAATCAATTCTTCCACCATAAATACTAAAGAAGAGTTATTGCGCTCTAAATAAGAAGGTAATAAACCAAGAATACATTTGTTTTTCGCCTGGCCATAAAATTTTTCGAAACAGGCAGTAAAACTTTTTTTATAAACAGCAGTATCCCTAACTAAATGCCGGCTGTTAACGGATGATGTGGTGCCGCTGCTTTCAAAAATAGTTTCTGGCTCAAAGTAAGAAGCTTTAATTTCATGAGTTTTAAAAAACTCAACAGGTAAAAAAGGAATTTTTGTAATGGTATCAACCTGGCTTGGCAAAATATTGAGTGTATTGCAATAATTGCGGTAAACATCGTTATACCGGTACTGAAAATTGAATAATTCTACTGCCAGTTCAGTAAAATTAACTGATGAGGCAGCAAAAATTCTTTTTTCGAGGTCTGTATTTTTAACGGGTTGTTTCAATTTGTATTTGTAAATTTGAATTATTAAAATTACACGATGCGTTACACACTTTCAATATTTACGGTTGCCATTCTTTTTTTTGGTTGTAAAAAAGATAAATTTACAACTGTTCCGCAAATCACTTTTAAATCTGTAAAACCTAATGCCTGGTTATCTACTAATACTGCTGTGCAAAAAGATATTGCACCCGTACTCACCATAAGGGTTACTGATGCAGAAGGCGATCTGGGATTAAAGGTTGGTAAAGATACTTCGCTTGTGTATATTAAAAATCTTACGAACAACTTAATAGATTCTTCACAACTTCTTCCAAATATTGGTACTTCGGCTAAGCCAGATTTTCAGGCAGATATTGCAATAAATTTATTTTCGGTAATGGGAGGCAACCCCAATTCAAATGTAAGGCCCAGGGTGGATACTTTATATTTTGAAGTGTACATAAAAGATTTTGCAAAAAACAAAAGCAACGTTATTAAAACCAGCGATCCGGTTTTTTATATTGTTCAGTAATGCGGCTGCTTTACTTCCTTCTTTCTCATTCTATTTTTATTGCAATTTGTGCTGTGTCCCTTTGTTTTCAAACAGCTTTATTACTGCATATTAATTTACCCGTTTATTTATTTGCATTTATTTTTTTCTCTACTCTCTGCAGTTATAATTTTTACTGGCTGTTAAGCGGCTATGCTTTTGCCGGCCAATCACTGATACAGGTTTTAAAACAATATTATACTAATGTTATTGTATTGGTATTAGCCTGTGGAGGATTACTTTTTTCTCTTGTAAGAATTCCACAATTATTACCTGTAATTATTATAGGGTTAATTTTAACTTTATTGTATACAATACCGTTGTTGCCTTTTAAAATATTTCATCTTGCAAGAAAAGCAGGGCTGGTAAAAACTTTTTTACTGGCTTTTACGTGGACGTTTGTAACAGTTTATATCCCTTATTATTTTGCACCAACTGTACAGTTTAGTACATTATTAATGCTTTTTATTAACCGCTTTTTATTTATGCTGATGCTCTGTATTATTTTTGATGCAAGAGATACCAATATTGATAAAATACGTGGCTTGCAAAGCCTTACGACTATTTTAAAACCCACGACAGTTAAATATATAATGATTGCAATTTTTGCAGCTTACATTATTAATGGTATTGTGCTAAGGATTTATTATAACGAACCCGAACAAATAATTGCATTATTGCTAACCGGGCTTATTACAGCCATAGTTTATTTTTTCTCACAAAAAAAGCAAGGTTATTTTTTTTATTATTTTTTGGTTGATGGGCTGATGTTATTTTCTGCTTTAGCTACTTATGTGGCAAGTATTGCCCCTATCCCCTAAAGGGGAACTGCAACTTTTTAAGTTGAAGTTTTTGATAAAATCTTACCATTTTAAGAAGTTGTTTGAATTAATCTAAACCGAATGCAGTTTGGCTAAAGCCATTGTATTTTCATTGCATTACCACGCCTTTAAAGGCGTGGTAATGCAAATTGATGTTGCCGGCTTTAGCCAAATAAAAAAAATAATTAACTCAAACAGCTTCTAAGGTTATTGAAATACAGAATTATTAAATGCACAATGCTAATATGATAAGTATTTAGTTATTTTGCCATTATAAATAAATACAAATGGCAAAAGCAAAAAAAGTAAAAAGTATTTTAACCGATCAGTCTTATACATTTTTAAAAAACTACATCAACAACCCTTCGCCAACAGGTTTTGAAACCAGCGGGCAAAAAATTTGGCTCGAATATTTAAAGCCTTATGTTGATACGCACTTTACAGATCCGTATGGTACTGCTGTAGGAGTAATTAATCCTGATGCGCCATTTAAAGTAGTTATTGAAGCACATGCCGATGAAATAAGCTGGTTTGTAAATTATATTTCGGCCGAAGGATTAATTTACTTAAAACGTAACGGTGGAGTAGATCATCAGATTGCACCATCTATGAGGGTTTTTATTCATGGTAAAAAAGGCCCGGTAAAAGCGGTGTTTGGCTGGCCGGCTATCCACACCCGTATGAGTAATAACGATGGTAAAGAAACACAGCCAAAGGTTGATAATCTATTTTTGGATTGCGGCGCAAGAAATAAAAAAGAAGTGGAAGAACTGGGTATTCATATTGGTGCAGTTGCCACTTACGAAGAAGGTTACGAAGAGCTGGCCTACGATTATTTAATTGGCCGTGCATTTGATAACCGCATTGGTGGTTTTATGATTGCTGAAGTAGCAAAATTATTAAAACAAAATAAGAAAAAACTGCCCTTTGGTTTATACATTGTAAATGCAGTGCAGGAAGAAATTGGTTTACGTGGTGCCGAAATGATTGCACGAAGGATAAAACCCAACATCGCCATCATTACCGATGTAACACACGATACATCCACACCAATGATTAATAAAATGATTGAGGGAGAATGCAGTTGCGGTAAAGGTCCTTCGCTGGCTTTTGGCCCTGCAGTGCATAATAAATTATTGGATGTTGTGCAGAACACAGCTGCTAAAAATAAAATACCGGTGCAGTTACGCACCGTTAGCAGGAGTACGGGTACCGATACCGATTCGTTTGCATATGCCAATGATGGCTGCCCTTCAGTTTTAATTTCTATTCCACTGCGTTATATGCATACCACTGTAGAAATGCTGCATAAAAACGATGTTGAAAATACTATTAAGCTGATGTATGAAACTTTATTATCGCTGACTCCTAAAACTAATTTGAGTTATTTTTAAACAATATCCATGCATAAGGGGTTAATAGCATTAATTGTGGTTGCAGGTATAAGCCTGGCTTCTGTTGCAATTATTTTTATGAAGCAATCAGCAGCTAAAGGGATAAAAGAATCAGATAGAATTTTGGAGGAGTTTAAAAAAGTTGATGAAAGTTTAAAACAATCAAATACTGTAATAGATTCAGCAAAAAAAATTTTGCATGATTCTCTGTTGAAAAGTATAAACAAATAAATAATGGATGACAGGTTTACAAAATATTCAAAACTATATTTTCTTATTTTTTTATTATTTCTTTCTGTACCTGTAATCATAGGTTTATTTGTTGCTGTAATGTATGGTTTATCCACGCTTGTTTCTTCAAGGCCAATGGATATTATTTATGAGTTATTAATTATTTCTATTGCACCTTCCATTTTTGCAACAGTATATTTTATTTTTTTTAAGAGAACAAAAAAGCATCCGTCTTTTATTGTAAAAATAATTTCTTATATAGTATTTATAATTGGCTTTTGCAGTTGCATTGTTGTACTCGTAAAAGATTATACCATTTTTTTTAATAAACAAGTTTCTGATACCGAGGGGTACTGGGGCTTTGGTTTAATTTTTTTAGCAGGTAATGTTGCTGCGCTTTTTGCTGTTGCCATACTGCAGGCATTTACCACAAATAAAGAAGAGGACTGGTTAGAGAAAAGAAAAAAAAAGCAGGATTAATTTTTTCTTTTCTGCGCTATCCCCGAAATCTGCGGGCAAACTTTCATAAAAAAAATTCCCCGCTAACACTAACGGGGAATAATCAAAACCAACTGTATACTTATGAAAACATTTTCTTACTGAATAGTAATGTCTTTAGTTGTAGCTTTTACTTCTTCTTTTTTAGGCAGGCCTACATGTAAAATGCCATTTTCGTATTTGGCACTAATATTTGCCGCATCAATTTTTTCATCTAAAGTAAAAGTGCGTTTAAAAGATTTTGCACTAAATTCTTTGCGGATTACTTTATCTGTTTCACTTTTCGTTTCTTCTTTTTTCTCTGCACTCACCGTTAAAATTTTGTCATCTAATTTTACATTAAAATCAGTTTTTTCAAAACCGGGTGCCGACACCTGTAAATGGTAAAAGTCATTTTTTTCTACAATGTTTACAGGAGGAAAACCTAAAACATCTTCTCTCATTGTTTTTCCAAATGTTGCTGGCAATTCATTAAAAAGTTCGTTCATTAATCCGTCGAAAGATTTTGATAGCGGATTGTTTGTTTTTACAAAAGTCATGGTTATATAATTTTAATTTTTAAAAAATTGTTTTACACTTAATATTCTTCAAACAGTATTCCAATTGAATTTTTACGTCTTTCTTTCATTTTTTAACCAATTTGATAGACACAATGTCTGATTTGGTTCATCTTTACTGACAAAAATTCCTTTTCCTTTTTAAAATAATATTCCAAATATGGTAAAATGGATTTTAATTTTATAGTGGTTTAAACAGAATAAGTGCATAATTTTGCCCTCTAAATAAAAATCTACTACACATGTATCCAGAAGAAATTGTAATACCAATGAAGGAAGAGCTTACTGAAAATGGCTTTTCCGAAATGCTTACATCTGCCGATGTTGAGCAAAATATTAATGATGAAGGCACTACTTTAGTTGTAATTAATTCTGTTTGCGGTTGCAGCGCCGGTACTGCAAGGCCCGGTGTTTTAATGGCTGTTAATAACAGCGCAAAAAAGCCCAATCATCTTACCACCAGTTTTGCAGGCTTTGATGTTGATGCAGTAAAAAAAATAAGGGAACATTTATTACCTTATCCTCCATCATCTCCATCAATAGCTCTTTTTAAAAATGGACAGCTGGTACATTTTATAGAAAGGCATATGATTGAAGGCAGAAGTGCACAAATGATTGCCGAAAATTTAATTGGCGCCTTTGAGCAGCATTGTAACTGATAAAAATGATGGTTAGTAAAATAGAAAACCTCCTGCGCAAACAGGAGGTTTTCTATTTTACGATAAATAGTTCACTACATTTTTTTGGTATCGAGACTAAATTTTAAACGGGCAAAATAATATGCACCATTAAAACCCATTTGCTGCACCCGCCTGCTGTACACAAAGCGTCCCAGGCTTACATTGCCACTATGATTATGCATATCCTGGTACACATCAAATAAATTATTTGCGCCGATGGTAAAACCAACTTGCTTTGTAATTTGATAAGACAGTGAAAGATCAGTTACTGTTTTTGCACTAAACTGCTGGTCCAGTGTTTCTTTTTGACCCGTAAAAGCATTTACCGGAAATGCAGTTGGGTTTGCAGGATTTATTGTTGGATCAAGATATTCAACCTTGCCAAAATTTACCATCCTTAACATTGCCCCAAACTTTTTAAATTTATAATTAAACGTAAGGCTGATCTTATTTTTAGGATTAGCCACTTCGATACGGCTCTGGTCTTCACGGTTAAAATAGCTCCCTAACTGCCCGCTGTTAACTAAAACATCTGAAGCATGAATGATGGGTTTTCCATCGGCGCCTTTTTTTACTTCGTTATCAATAAACGTCATTGCCAAAGTGGTTTTAAAAGAATGGTTGCCGGTAAAAACGGTATTGTAAGAAAGTACAGCCTCTAAACCTTTAGCACGGGTATCAATAGCATTGGTAAAAAAGTTGGCAGTGTTGGCACCCGCCGCAGTTAACTGCGATTGTAAAGCGGCATTGTTTCCGCCATTAAAATTATTTGTAAGTACAATGCGGTTATCAATATCAATCTGGTAAGCATCTACGGTAATTTCAAAACCTTTAAATGGCCTTGCAGTTAACCCTACAGAATAATTATGGCTGGTTTCTTCTTTTAATTTGGGTATCCCTAATATTTCTGCAGCTTTACTGTCGTTGGTAAAAGTGCCTGCTTCCACAGGTACTAACGAGGTGCCATTACTAACAAACAAGGTATTTGTTTTTGCATAAAATTTTTGTTGCATCGATGGCGCTCTAAAGCCTGAACTTATAGAAGCCCTCAAATTAAATTGTTCGCTGAATTTAAAACGGCTGGCCAGTTTATAATTTAAAGTAGATCCAAAATCGCTGTAATTTTC
>NZ_JANPCM010000658.1:0-2918 GCF_031430955.1 Ferruginibacter sp. | reverse complement strand
GATGTGCCGCAAAACTGGACGGGCACTTATGGCGGCGATCCAAATACTTATGCAGAAGATTTAAAAAAACAAGTTTTAGTTGGTGAATATGGGGCATGGCGCACAATTGATTTGCATAGCGAAGGCGGCTTTAAACAAAACGGCATTTTAAGTGAGGATAGAATGACGCAGCTGATGGAACAAAAAATTCGTTTAGCAGAAGCTGTTAAAGACAGTGTTGCCGGGCATTTTTTCTGGTTACTCACTTCGCATGATAATCCCGGTCGTGTGCAGGGCGGTGAAGGGTTGAGAGAACTGGACAGAATTGGTCCGGTAAATTATAAAGGATTGCTCACACCATGGGAAGAACCAACTGATGCATTTTACATGTTCCGCAGTAATTATGTGTCAAAAGAAAAAGAGCCGATGGTATATATAGTTTCTCACACCTGGCCCAACCGCTGGATGACCCCCGGAATAAAAGACAGTATTTATGTGTACAGTAATTGCGATGAAGTGGAATTGTTTAATGATATTGATAATGCTTCTTTAGGTAAACAGAAACGTAATGGTATTGGTATACATT
This sequence comes from Ferruginibacter sp., assembly GCF_031430955.1. Classification (GTDB taxonomy): domain Bacteria; phylum Bacteroidota; class Bacteroidia; order Chitinophagales; family Chitinophagaceae; genus Ferruginibacter. The sequence goes on along the minus strand of NZ_JANPCM010000658.1, from coordinate 2,353 downwards.
TTCAGTGGAACAAAGTAAATATTCAATACAATGTATTATATGCAGTGGGTTATGTAAATGGAAAAGCGGTTGCAAGAGAGACGATAACATTATTTCATCTGCCGCAGTCACCTGACTTTAATAAACTGTATGCAAATGCAAAATCAATTACTAAACCGAAAGCAGGCTATCAATATGTACATCGAATTAATTGTGGCGGAAGCACTTTAAAAGATGAAAACGAAAATACATGGTGGTCGGATGGAAATAATTTTTTGTCATGGTCAGAAGATTTTGAAAATGTACCCCAAGATTTTGCAAGCCAGCGCAGGATCTTTACTCCTTTAAAAAATAGTAAAGATTGGAAGTTGTTTCAAAGTTTCAGATATGGAAAAAATAAAATGAAATTTGAATTTGATGTTGAAGATGGTGAGTATTTAGTAGAACTATATTTTATCGAACCTTGGTTAGGTATAAGCGGCATCAATGCAAAATCAATGCGTTTGTTTGATGTAGCTATAAACAACAAAGTTGTTTTAAATGATATAGACATCTGGAATGAAGTTGGCACAAATGCTGTACTAAAGAAAAATTTTATTGCAAAAGCGGTTAATGAAAAAATCACCATATCGTTTCCTGAAAGTAAAGTAGGGCAGGCCATAATTTCTGCTATTGCAATTGCCAAAAAAGGAGAGCCTGAAAATAGAAGGGGAGCTACTAAAAGAAGTTCTTCAAAAACGTTTCAACATTGGCTGGATATTGGCGATAAACAATTTCTAAACGAAATCATTCAAATTAACTCATTGCCATCAAATTTATTTGGTGCCACTTGGCTTCAATTAAAATCAAGAGAACAAATCAAAATCTTTACTTATCAAGCCAATGAGTTTAGCGATTTATTCTTTTGTGTAAAAGAAGGTTATAAAGACAATGATTTATTTCAAACCCTTGAGAACACTAATACACAAATAATCACCGATGAAAACGGTGGTACAAAATATATGGTGTATCGTAAACGATTGGCAAAAGATGATACGATAACAGTCAATGTTAATTCAAATATTATTGTGTGCATGCAGCCCGTCACCAACATGCAGCCCGCTTACGATTTAAAGCCAGTTACGCCGTACAAAACAAATGTTGCTGAAATTAAAAACGGCGTTATAAAAGACTCTGCAAACGGCAGGTATTGCACAATTATAAATACTGATAATGAAGCAACTGTTGATTACCCAATACAAACAGGAGCGGCGGATATATATTCCATTACTATGAAATATTTTTATGCAGATGAAAAAGTACTAAAAGGTAAGCTGCAGTTATTTGATGCAGGTAACAACATGATGCTGAATGAAATTGTAAACTTTACTTTTACACGTACCGGAAAATGGAATCAGTTTACAGTTAATACCAGCACGCCAATAAATGCCGGTAATTATATGGTTCGGCTGGTAATTGAAAATGCAAAGGATTTAGCAATAAGCGGTATAGATGTGCAATAACTTTGCGCCTTTCTGTTGGTGTTTAAAAGTGATCTAAATGAAAAGAATTTTTATATTTATTTTATCGGTTTTTATTCAATATTCACTGCAGTCTCAAAATTTGTCGGTACAAAACCTGCAATGCGAAAACAGGCAGGACCCATTGGGTGTTGAAGCAGCTGATCCGGCGCTAAGCTGGCAATTGCATAATGAACAAAAAAATATTTTGCAAACAGCATATCAAATTATTGTGGGTGATGATATTGACCTGTTATACAAGGGCATTGGAAATATTTGGGATAGTAAAAAAATGTTGAGCAATGCCTCCATCCAGGTTTTATACAATGGTAAAAAATTAATTGCCACTAAAAAATATTTTTGGCGGGTAAAGGTTTGGGATAATAAAAACAATGTGAGCAACTGGAGTGCTGTTAATAGCTGGCAGATGGGGTTACTGCAAAAAGCAGATTGGCAAAGTGCCAAATGGATAGCCTATGATGATATAATTGATAGTTTAAAAATAGCGCCTCACCTGCATTTGAATGGAAAAAAAAGCTGGGGAGCAAGAAGAAATATTTTGCCTCAATTTAGAAAGGTAATTGAACTTAACAAGTCAATTAAAACTGCCACGGCATTTGTTTCTGGCCTGGGGCAATTTGATTTTTTTATCAATGGCAATAAAATTGGTGATAATTTTTTAGATCCCGGCTGGACGAATTATGCTAAGCATGCACAGTATGTAACTTTTGATATTTCTAAAAATTTACAGCAGGGTAAAAATGCAATAGGCGCAATGCTCGGTAATGGTTTTTATTATATACCCGGGCAACGCTATAGAAAAATGACGGGTGCTTACGGCAAGCCGAAAATGATTGCAAGAATAGTAATTAATT
>NZ_JANPCM010000657.1:0-1828 GCF_031430955.1 Ferruginibacter sp. | reverse complement strand
GTTTAAGTTCATTTTTTTCGTTGATAAAAAATTCCAGCCATGCTTCTCCGGGTAATTTCATTTCTGCATACAGCAGCAGTCTTTTATCTTCTTTATTTGCAATAAGCACTCTCCAAAAGTCAAGCGACTCTCCCGGATATAATTGTGTTGGGCTTCTTCTTCCCCTTCGTAAACCAACACCACCAACCATTTTGTCCATCAGTCCTCTTATTCCCCAAAGCCATCCACCATAATACCAGCCATTACTGCCACCAATGCGCCATATTTTGTCCAGTGTATTTTGCAGGTCTGTTACCTTTTGTTTTCGTGTATCCTTAAATGTACCTTCCTTGGGAACCTGCAAATGTACTGTTACACCTTTATATAAAATATTACTTGTGGCCGCATCTTTCCAACTGCTTAGTACCTGGTCATTCTCAATTTTTACAAATGCCAGTTCAATAGCTTTTTCGTAAGCAGTGGTTGTAATGTGAAGTATTTCTCCCAAATTATTTGGTTTACCTATTACTTCAACTTTCATACTGTCCACCAAATTTTTGGCCAGTTGATAGCTGGTAGATGTAACAAAGTATAACCAGTATGATGACAAACGGGGAGTTAAAACAGGCAATACTATTATTTTTCTTTTAAGGCCTCTTACAGCAGCAAACCTCAATAATAATTCTTTGTAAGTAAAAATTTCGCCGCTGCTTATATCAAAACTATTGTTTAATGCCTGGGGTAAATTAATAACTCCCTTTAAATAGGCCACCACATCTCTTATGGCAATAGGTTGCGTTTTTGTGTTAAGCCATTTAGGTGTTATCATTACGGGCAATTTTTCTACCAGGTCACGTATTATTTCAAAAGATGCACTGCCGGAGCCAACAATGATTCCAGCTCTTAAGGCGGTGAATGCGTATGAATGATTTCCTGTTTTTAAAATTTGCTCCACCTGAAGTCTTGATTGAAGATGTTTAGATAAATGACTTTCATTGACAATGCCGGTAAGGTAAATTACCTGTTTTACATTTGTTTGTAACATCCTGTTTTTAAAATTTTCTGCAGATGCCGCTTCCATTTTTTCAAAATCGCCATTGTGTGTACTCATGGAATGTACCAGGTAATAGGCTATATCAATGTCCGAAGGAATATTTTGTAAAGTTTCTTCCTGTAAAAGATCAACTTCTATCACGGAGATATCAGGATCCTCAAACCTTTGAAGATTGAAGCGGCCTTTATCCCTTACGCAACAATAAACATGATGATCTGCTGCAAGCAATTCAGGGAGTAAACGTTGAGCAATATAGCCGGTGGCACCGGTAAGAAGGATTTTCAAGTTGAAATTAATTGTAACTGTTTAAAACACATCTAAAAATTAAAAGTTTAAAATATCTTAAAGAATAACTTTTTTGTAATGAAAATCTTTTTTGTAAAAATAAAATCTGGTGTTACAGTAAGAGGCAACATTTACCTGGGACTTAGTTTTTGAAAACTACGCTCAGCTATTTCGTTAATTCTTTTTTGCCTGGTTTCTGTTTTTTTTGCAAGAACCAATCATTGCAAAACAACTTTTTTTACAGACTTACTTAAACTTATAAAAAAAGCTTTTGACCCTGGTTTACTTTTGAATGCCGCAGCTAAATCTTTAGGTATTTTTAATTCTTCCACTTCATCTAAAATTGTCCATGAGCCATTTTGTTTTGCTTTTTCAATACTTGCAAAACCTGCTGCTGTCATCAGTCCTTTTTCAACCAGTTGATCAATTTTTTCTTTGTTTACTTTGGACCAGGTTCCATTGGTGTATATAATAAAGTTACGTAACTTAAAATTTAGAAAAGCTTTCATC
>NZ_JANPCM010000656.1:0-2664 GCF_031430955.1 Ferruginibacter sp. | reverse complement strand
GATTATAATTCGGATGTGGTGCGGTTTAATTACACTTCTTTAACCACACCATCATCAGTATATGATTACAATATGGGCAGTAAAGAAAAAAAATTAATGAAGCAGCAGGAAGTTGTTGGGGGCTATACAGTAAGTGATTATGTTACCGAACGTTTATTTGCTACTGCAAAAGATGGTACAAAAATTCCTATTTCGGTAGTGTATAAAAAAGGATTTAAAAAAGATGGTACTCAACCTTTGCATTTATATGGTTACGGAAGTTATGGTGCAAGTATGGATGCCAGCTTTAGTGCAGCAAGATTAAGTTTACTTAACCGCGGCTTTGCTTTTGCTATTGCACATATTCGTGGCGGCCAGGAGATGGGCAGGTACTGGTACGAAGATGGTAAAATGATGAAAAAGAAAAACACGTTTACGGATTTTATTGATTGTGCAGAATTTTTACTGGCTAATAAATTTACTGCTAAAGAACATTTATATACCAGTGGTGGTAGTGCCGGAGGTTTATTAATGGGTGCTGTAGTAAACATGCGGCCCGATTTATGGCATGGCGTAATTGCTGCCGTACCTTTTGTTGATGTAATAAATACGATGAGTGATGCATCTATTCCGCTAACAACAAACGAATACGATGAGTGGGGCAACCCCGCCAATAAAGAAAGTTATTTTTATATGAAAACTTACTCGCCTTATGATAATGTAGAAAAGAAAGCCTACCCCAACATGCTGGTAACAACCGGCCTGCATGATAGCCAGGTACAATATTTTGAACCTGCAAAATGGGTAGCTAAACTTAGAGAAATGAAAACTGATAGCAATAAATTATTACTCTATACCAATATGGAAGCAGGCCACGGCGGAGCAAGCGGAAGATTTAAAGCATTAAAAGACCGGGCAAGAGAGTTTGCATTTTTTCTTGCACTGGAAGGTATAGCGGAATAAAAATTTATTTATAAATAAAAAACCGAAGCTTATCACTTCGGTTTTTTTTATTCATTTAAAAATCATCTATTCAAATATTTTTTCTTCCCTTGTTAACTGCCCAAACTGATTAATACCTTCTATAACCACTCTTATTTTTTTACAATTATCGCTGTTATAAAAAGGGATTTTTATACGTCTTGTTTTTTTATCAAATATTAAAAACGGATTCCAGTAAAGTGTACTGCGGTAGTCGGGCAAATCTGGTGTAGTAGTTTTTTCATAATCCGGCATGTAAAATTCTTTAATGGCAGAGTAACCATAAATATTGGTAAAATCCAATCCTTTTACTGTAGAATTATCGGCACCTTTTTTTGTATAAATTGCAATGGCACCACCTGCGCCACCACCCGCTGCGCCAAAAAATGGAGGACGAAAAATTTTTATCAATGCCACATTACTCATTGGTATCGATTGCAGCAAGCTGATATCAGTATTATTTTCATCTAAAAAAATACTGGTTGCACTGCCACGCCAGGTAGCGCTTTGCCCATCGCTGCCAATTTGTAAACCTGCAACTTTTCCTCTTAAATAATCCAGTATACTTAATGCATTTTTTGCAAACGGATCATCATCCACAGCAAATGTATAACCATCGCCGCCGGCAAAAAACCCAGAGGTGTATTCTTCTTCTAATTTTTGTTTTAACGATTTTGTTTTGCCCACTACTCTTACTGCATCTAAAGTTTTTGTTTTATTACTTTCTAAAAACGAACGCTGCAATGCTGCCAGCTTTGCGTTTTTTTGCAAATAAGAACTATCTCTTTTTAAATTAAAATAAAGCGACGAAAGCAAATTGGAAGATGGCGTAGCTGCAGCCGCAATTTCATTTACAAATTTAAAGCTGGCGCTTGAAGTTAATTTTTTGTCTTTATCATTATTAATTTGATAATACAATTTTGCTGTATCAAACAAATACATGCCTGTTACCCTGAATTGCCCGTCGGCAGTAATGGGGATACTCAAAAACTCACTGTTCTTATTTTTGGTTTTAATCAAAGCTGTTAAATCTTTTCCGGCAAGCTGGGTTTTGGATAAACCATAAATATTTCCTCTCAATGAAATATAATTATCTGCCGGAAAATTTAATTTGGGCCATTGTTGTACTAACAAATTCTCCCACTTAAATCTTCTCCAGCCATTGGTCATCATCACTAAATCCAAATGTTGTTTTACAGAATCTGCATCATTTGAAAAATAATAAGCAGGGTTATAAACGTAGCCTTTTAAATCGCTGGTAACTAATAAATTTGAAAAAATATTTTCTTCATTCTCGGTTATGGGATTAATACCTGCATCAGTAACTGCAATGGATAAATTGCTGAGTAAGGTATCGCCAACATCTATTTGTAAAGTATTGTGTCCATGTTTAGTAATATTTTTTTCTACTGCATGCAGGTCGGTTGCAAAATAATAATTATTATGGTTTATAAATACCAGCCGCTCCGCAACAGGTATTTGTGCGGCATTAAAAATAGTGAGTTGCAAAACACCATCGTTAAAACTTTCGGTTGCTATGGGTGCAGTAACTTCTGTTCTGCTCTTCATATTTATTTTTGCACTGTACATCATTTGGTGCTGCATTTGTGCAACTACAGTGTAAGCAGTAAAAACTTCATCAGCATTTTGTGGCCGCTTTAAAGTATAACGCAGGGTATCAGTTGTATTGCTGATACTCAGGGA
>NZ_JANPCM010000655.1:0-11175 GCF_031430955.1 Ferruginibacter sp. | reverse complement strand
GTTTCTGGTCCCATTTCCGGTACACAGCCTCCGTTATTCCAGCTTCCAAACCCATTCATTGCAGAATTCGAGATAAGATTTTGCGACTTTGCACTTAATAAAGTACATAAAGTAAATACCAAGAGTACATTTTTTTTCATTGTATTACAGTTTTAAAAAAATTAAATAATTTGGTTATCAGATGAATCAGGTTTGCAATCGTGGAGTGGGTGAATTTAAAACAAAAATAATGCATTTTATTAAATTTTTCAAAATAATAAAAATTACTTCCAAAAAATATTGCAATTACGTAAAATATTAATTCTTGCAAATATATCTAAACGTTTTATAAAGTAAGAGTAAACAAAGCCATTGTATCTTTGTAGAATGTTAGCTATAAAAAAATATTTATCGCTTGTAAAATTTTCTCATACCATTTTTGCAATGCCGTTTGCTTTGATTGGATTATTTCTTGGATTTGAAAAATGGCAAGGTTTAGATGAAAGTAAATTAAATACTTTCTCTATTGAACTATACTACATGTTTTTTGAAAATGAATTCATTTTAATTGGATTTTTAGTTATCCTCTGCATGATATTTGCCCGTTCCGCAGCAATGGCTTTCAACCGCTGGCTCGATGCAAAGTATGATGCAATGAATCCAAGAACATCTGTAAGAGAAATACCAGCAGGAATTATAAAACCAACCAACGCATTACTATTCACCGTTGCCAATTGCCTGTTGTTTATTGCCTGTTGTTTTTTTATTAACCGGCTCTGCTTTTACCTCTCTTCCGTTGCATTATTTGTAATTTTATTTTACAGTTATACCAAACGTTTTACTGCATTATGCCATTTGGTTTTAGGTGTAGGATTAAGTCTTGCGCCAATTGGGGCATACATTGCCGTTACAGGGGAGTTTAATGTATTACCTATACTTTTTTCTTTTACTGTTTTATTTTGGGTAAGTGGCTTCGATATTATTTACGCCTTACAGGATGAAGATTTTGACAAACAAAATCAACTGCATTCTATTCCTTCTGCAGTAGGCAAAGTAAAAGCATTGCGTATTTCCGAAATGCTGCATGTACTTTCGGCAGCCTGTGTTATTACTGCAGGCTTTTACGGGCATTTTGGTATATGGTATTGGGGAGGTGTTTTATTTTACATCGGTTTACTTATCTACCAGCATGTATTGGTAAAACCAAACGACCTGAGTAAAGTAAATATGGCTTTCTTCACCACTAATGGTATTGCATCTGTAGTATTTGCAATCTTTGTAATTTTAGATTTATTTATATCATAAAACATAATAATCTCCCTTTAAGGGATAGGGGCATGGCACGAATATTAGCAATAGACTATGGCGGTAAAAGAACCGGCCTTGCAGTTACCGACCCTTTGCAAATTATTGCAACAGGATTGGAAACTATTGAGTCGAAAGAACTCATTCCATTTTTAAAAAAATATTTAAGTAACGAGCAGGTAGAATTAATCATTATTGGACTCCCAAAAAACTGGGACGAAAGCGATACACATGGCACACCATTAGTGGAAGCCGCAATAAAAAAAATAAAAAAAGAATTCCCGGCAATACCATTAAAAACGGTTGATGAACGTTATACTTCTAAAATGGCCAAAGATGCCATGCTGGAAATGGGCATGAAGAAAAAAGACCGGCGCATAAAAGGCAATGTTGATGTAATTGCCGCAACAATAATATTACAGGAATATTTACATTCAGTACAATAATATGCTGTTGCCAATGGTTAGGTTGTTGTTTTGGGTTAATTTTGCAAAAAATACATAATTAACCTACATACAGTCATTCATATGATTCTTCCGATAGTAGCATACGGCTCCCCGATTTTAAGAAAAGTTTGCAGCGATATTACTGCCGATTATCCCGGTTTAGAAAAACTGATTGCCGATATGTGGGAAACCATGTACAACAGCAATGGTGTAGGTTTGGCAGCACCGCAAATTAATGCAGGCATCCGGCTTTTTGTAATGGACAGCGAACAAATTTTTGCAAACCAGGAAGATGACGAAAAAGGTGAATTTCCGGATGAGCCTGGCTATAAAGGCGTTTTTATTAATGCACATATAAAAGAACTTAACGGTAAAGAATGGAGTTATAACGAAGGCTGCCTGAGCATACCAAAAATAAGAGAAGATATTTACCGCAACGAAACTGTTACGCTGGAATTTATGGATGAAAGTTTTGTACCGCAAACAAAGACTTTTAATGGTATTACCGCAAGGGTTATTCTGCATGAATACGATCATACTGAAGGCAAATTATTTATAGATTATATAAAACCATTAAAGCGCAAACTTTTACTTAGAAAACTTACTGATATCACCAAAGGAAAAATAAATGTTGATTACAGGATGGTTTTTCCTAAATAAAAATGCTTTTGTTTTAGTTGCATTGAAAAATAATATTTTTATTCTGCAGTTATGAAAACCTTCATACTTTTTTTTACCTGTTTTATACTACACTTCGCTGTTGCTGCACAACAAAACAATGATACTACTATAACAGTAGGCAAAAAAATTATTACATTAAGCGAAGTCATTCTAAATAACAAATTAAACATCCCGGTTTTTATTGAACGCATAAAAAACGACACCAGTTTTTATAAGGCCTTCCGCAATTTACGGATACTTAATTTCAGCGCCATTAACGATATACGCATGAATAACAGTGATGGCGAAGCTAAAGCAACGCTGCACAGCAAAACAAAACAAATACACACTGCCAATTGCCGTAAAATGGAAACCATTGAAGAGCAGGTTACAGGTAATTTTTATGATGATAACCACAATTACAATTATTACACTGCACAAATGTATGCGTCACTTTTTTTTACAAAAGATTCTGTTTGCGGAGAAGATAATATTGTTTCAGGAAGAGAATTCAGCACACAGGGAAAAACTGGTATGGAAAAACATAAAGAACAGTTGAAAATGCTTTTCTTTAATCCCGGAAAAAAAATAAATGGCATTCCTTTTATCAGCAATAAAACTGCAATTTTTGATGATGAAATGGCTGATAAATACGACATGAGCATTGACATGGATATTTATAACAACATCAATTGCTATACTTTTAAACAAACCGTAAAGCAGGGTTATAAAGGTGCTGTAATGGTAGATGAAATGACAACCTGGCTTGATGAAAAGACCTACGAAGTACTGGCAAGAAACTACAGCCTGAGTTACGATGCCGGTGTTTATGATTTTAAAGTACAGATGGAAGTGTCAATGACAAAATTTGGCGAATACTTAGTACCCTCATTAATACGTTATACAGGAAACTGGAAAGCCATTTTTAAACAGAGAGAAAGAGGTGTATTTACCGCCACCCTTTTCGATTTTAAATAATCTATTTTCAGATATTGTTAACTTTTACATGCTTAATTTTATTACATGATAAATTTTTATAAAAAAATAATTACGCTTTTATTTATTTGCATTAGTTATAACTGTGTTGCTCAAAAAGAAGGAAGAGACTTTAAGGATATAGATGAGTATGTAAAAAAACTGGGTACTTTAGACAGTTTGAATATGGGTACCATAAGCAATTTACTAACCAAAAAATACGACAATAAAACGGATAAAGTACGTGCCATTTACGACTGGATCGCTTATAACATAAGTTACGATTTTAAAACTGCAAGAAATGGCGGTACTGAAAAAAATTCTTCCACCGAAGTATTATTATTTCGTAAGGGCACGGGTGCCGGTTACGCTAATCTTTTTCAGGATATGTGCAGCAGCGCCGGTATAAGATGCCTTACCGCAGATGGTTTTATAAAATTTGGAGCAGAACAAATTAATGATCTTAAAACAGAAATAAACCACAGCTGGGTTGTGGTACAATTGGGGCAAAGCCCCGAAGCCTGGTACTATGCCGACCCCTGTATGGGCAGTGGTTACACCGATCCTGAATTTAAAAGTTTTACAAAAGCATTTAACCCAGATTATTTTTTTGCCGACCTTACCATTTTTAATTTGCAGCATTACCCCGATAATTCTGCCTGGCAATTAGGCCAGGGACCAAAAAATAAAAAAGATTTTTTTAATTATCCTGTAATAAAATCTGCTGCTTATGAATTTGGTTTAAAAAAGTTTACACCAACCGAAGGTGCAGTTAAAATAAAAGTAGATAAACCCCTATTGTTTACTTACCTGCTCAGCGAAAGATCTAAAATAGAAAAAGTTGCTATTGCTTATGGCGATGGCAAAAAAAAGCGCATAAAAGATATCCCTTTCACTTTCAAAAATGGCTTTTTAAGTTTCAATAATAAATTTAAAGAAGAAGACAGTTTTCCCGTTACTGTTTTGATAAATGGAAAAGCGTTTATGGAATATATGGTGGAAGTGGAATAGGCAATTTTAAGCTTATGCAGCTGCTCTTTGCAATATTACTTTGCAGGGTATTGAAGAAGTTACTTTTACGAAATGATTTTTATATAAAGGAATGCTCAGCATATCACCAGCTTTAAGGTGATGAATTTCTTCTTCTATTACAATATCGCAGGTACCTTCTATAATTAAAAATTTCTCTATTTGGTTATCATGCATTTCTTGTGGAGCCATCTCTTTTATCCAGACGATAGCAGTAATCATTTCGGGGGTAAAGCCAATAATTTTGGCCGATACATCAGTTAGTTTTTGGGGCAAAATCATATCATCCCTGCTAAGCCACTCGGTAAAATCTGCTATTTTAGATTGAGACGTTAAACTTGGTGGAAAAGACATTTCCTCTCCATTTTTTAACCTTTCGGTGTAATCTATAGTGGCCATTAAAAATGGCTTTATAATCGGGTCAGGCACTTTAGCATTAAGTTTGGCGTAGCTACTTAATGAACTGGCTATCAATTCAATTTCATCTGCAATTTCAGGATGATTAGAAGCCATAACCTCAACACTGGCTGTCTCGAGTGGCGTAGTATTACCCAATACATACAATTCCAGTATTCCGGATTCTATATATTCTTTAGTATTATTCATCCTGTTTTTTCTTGAACCGTTTGATTTTAGTGCAAATTACATTGTTTATTCCTTAATGCAGCTTTTGAAGAATTATATTACGTGTAAGGGTGTATTTTAGGCCTTAAATAGAGCTGATAAGCTGATATTTTCGATGAAAATCTTCTTAAAATCTTTGGTATGTCCAATAATAATTCTATTTTTGTGTAATCAATCCACTCCCTGTAATAAGCTAACTCCCCTAAAAGTAAATTATTAAGCGTTTTTCTTTCTTTTTTCTGTATCCCCGGAAACACAGTTATTTTAATCTTTTTTTTAAAAATTAAAACCGTAAGAAATGAAAAAAATTTACTCACCGGTTGTTGCTGATGCGTTTGCAGCAGTCGGAATTATTGCAGCATTTTATGGAGTGATGGCAATTATTGCTTTTATTGCCTACTAACACAGCGGCTATCAAAATTATTTTGGGATTTCTAAAAAGAAATCCCTTTTTTTATTTCAATTTTTATTTTAAGGCATTTATTATCGCAGCAAATTCTGCAGCAATTAAAGATGCTCCTCCTACCAATCCGCCGTCAACATCGGGTTTGCCAAAAATTTCTTTAGCGTTGCTGGCTTTTACACAGCCGCCATATAAAATAGAAATCGTTTCAGCCACATCGTTACCATATTGTTTAGCCATTACGCTGCGTATATGTGCATGCATTTCCTGCGCTTGTTCGCTGGTAGCAGTTTTACCAGTACCTATTGCCCAAATTGGTTCGTAAGCAATTACAAAGCCCGTTAGTTGCGCTGCAGTTAAATGAAATAAACTTTCTTTTAATTGCGTTTCTACAAAACTATTTTGTGTATCTGCTTCCCTTATTGCTAATGGCTCGCCGCAACAAAAAATAGATTGTAATTCATTTTCAAAACAAATATTTACTTTTTCTGCAAGCACAGCATTGGTTTCATTAAAATATTCCCGGCGTTCGCTATGGCCAATTACTACATACTGCAAGCCAATACTTTTAATCATTTCTGCACTTACCTCTCCGGTATAAGCACCGCTTTTTTTATTACTGCAATTTTGTGCTGCAACAAAAAAATTATTTTTGCCTGCTAATTTATTTTTAATACTTATAAGGTAAGGAAAAGGAATTGCAAAAACAGCCTGCTGGTTTTCTTTTAAATCATGCGGCGCATTTAATAATTCATCAATCAATGTTTCGCCTTGTTGAAGGGTTAAATTCATTTTCCAGTTAGCAGCTGCTATTTGTTTACGCATGGTCATATTGGTTTAAAATTTTTTGCAAATATCTGCTAAAATTTTCTTTTCTCTTTCAGTAATTGCAAAGCCTTTTAATTGTTTCCATTTATTTATATCATCCAGCGCATTGCTTAATTTATATTTTGTAATTCCATCGCAGCCCCAGCTAAAATGCGGAATATATTTTGGTGTAAGCCCCTGTGCAAAAACATTGCAGCTCACCCCTACCACTGTGCCTGTATTAAAAGAAGTATTGATGGATGCTTTTGAATAATCTCCCATTAACAAACCACCTTTATTGCCAGCACTTATTTCTCTTTTATCCCCATCTACCCAATACTTAACATCGCCACAATTATTTTTAAGGTTACTGTTACTGGAGCCTGCACCCAAATTGCACCACTCTCCTATTACACTGTCGCCTAAATAACCATCGTGTGCTTTATTGCTGTAACCCATTAAAACAGAATTTTTAATTTCTCCTCCGGCCAGGCAATAAGGGCCAATAGTTGTGGCTCCATAAATTTTACTTCCCATTTTTACCAAGCTTCCTTCACACAAAGCAAACGGCCCTCTTATCATGCAGCCTTCCATCAACTCTGCATTTTTACCAATGTAAATTGGCCCTGTAGATGCATTTAAAATACAATGCTCCACTTTTGCACCGGCCTCTAAAAATATCTGTGATGGATTGATTACTTTATTTGTTTTAGAGATGGGCTTACTTTTTCTTTTAGCAGTTATCAATTCAAAATCTTCTCTAATTGCCCAATCGTTTAGCTGAAATATTTGCCATGGATATTGGAGAATCTTTAAACTTTCTTTAAACTCAACCGAACGGGCAATTTTTATTTTATGTAAACCCATTACTTCTTTTGCAGAAAACTTATATGCGATTCCGCCTTCGTTCGCTACAGATAAAAATTCGCCGTGTTGTAATTTTTTTATTTTACTAATGATACTTTTAGAAGGCAGTACATTGGCATGAATCATTAAATAAGTATCGTTGCCAATATTCTTATCAATTTTTATAGAGTTTTCATCATCCAGGTAATATCCTTCCCATTTATCAAAAGAAGGGAGTTTTAAAAATTTCTCCCATTTTTCTCTTATGGTTAATATGCCTATCCGTATATCCTGTATATGGCGTGTCAATGTAAATGGATGAAGATTTTTGGGGTTACAATATTCTTCTGTAAAAATTATTTTTTGCATGATGGTAAAATTACAGAAAATAAAAATCCCCCCGGAGAACCGAAGGGACTTAAAGTATAGCCATGAAAAACAAACTTGAGATAAAGATAATGATCTATACCAATTATTTTGCCTTTTTTTCGTAACGTTTTTTAAACTTATCAATACGGCCTGCAGTATCTACCAATACATTTTTACCAGTATAAAAAGGATGAGAAGTATTTGAAATCTCCAGTTTAATTACAGGATATTCATTTCCATCTTCCCACTTTAATGTTTCTTTACTATAAGCTGTTGAACGGCTTAAAAATGAGGTCCCGTTACTCATATCTTTAAAGATTACTGTTTTGTAAGCTTCCGGGTGAATTCCTTTTTTCATATTTTTTGTTTTGCATACGGATTTTGCCGTATAATTATAGTAAGTTGCAAATTTAATAAAAATTTCTGGTTTTTTGGTGCAGTGTTTTAGAGTTGTAGCAAAAAGTTAATTTTTTTTTTGCTTTTTATCTGTCAATTTTTGGGTTAAAGATTAATCATTAGAGTAAAATCCTTAACTTTTCATGTTAACTACCTGTAGTGCAATACCTAAATTCCAGCTTTTACTTGCCTGAATAACCTCCTGCAAGTCGTCAATTTTTTTACCGGTAACCCTTATAATATCATCCATAATTGCAGCCTGCACTTTATAGCCGCTATCCTTTATCATCTTCACTATCTTTTTTGCATCTTCCTGTTTTATACCGTTTCTTACAATTACTTCCTGTTTTACAACTTTACCGCTTTGGTGAGGCTCTTTTGTAAAATCGTAAATTTCGGCAGCAAGGCCCTGCTTCATACTTCGGGTAATCATCACATCTCTTATTTGCCCCAGTTTCATTTCACTGTCTGCTTCCAAATTTACTTTATATTCTTTTTTATTAAGATCAATAACTACATGGCTGCCTTTAAAATCAAAGCGGTTGGTAATTTCTTTATGAATCGTGTTAACCGCATTATCAAGCGTTTGCAGGTCAACTTTACTGCTGAAGTCAAATGAAGGCATGTCGATGAGTTTTGCTCAAAAGTATTAATTAATATGTACAATTTATCCAAGTATCTTCTAAAAATATTCCGGCAATTTGCAGGACAAAAAAATTGCCGGTAGAAACCGGCAGCGTTTTATTATATATTTAACTGAAACTAAAATATTACAACGTTTTGTGAAGATGTGCTAACTACAACACTATTATCTGTAGTAACCACACGGTATTCAATTGTTCCGCTAACACCTTTTAATTTATCTTTAAAAGTGTAAGAAGGGTTGCTTTCGCCCATTAATAAAGCGATAGTTTTAAACTCAGCACCATTTACACTTTTTTGAATTTTATATACAGTTGTAGTAGATTCTTCAACTGCTGTCCAAACTATACAAACCTTACCAGCAGCTTGTAATAATACCTTTAAAGATGTATTTTCTGACTTAATTTTTAGAGAAGTTTTGTAAGGCTTAACATCTGCAAAAGAAACTGCTACGATGAATAAAGTTGCTACAAGAGTGATAATGTGTTTCATTTTTCTGGGTTTGAGATTAAAACAATCTTTGTTTGCCGCCGATTGTGATACAAATGTACATGCAGTATTTTTACTGTGCAAGTATTTTTGCAATTTTTTAAGTAAAATTACTGTCCATTCGTCGAAAATCAGAAGTAGAAATCACCTATTTCTAAAATAGTATTGATTATCATTTATTTATAAAAAATATTTTGACCTGCAATTTTTTAAAAATTGTTGGCTTTAAAGAAGAAATTACTGACAAATCTGTAAATTTTACTACTTTTCTACATCAAAACCAGTAAAATTACCGCTTAAAAGCAGACGAATTTTGGAGTTTGAACCACTTATTTAAAACAAAAACCTGCCTTTAGTAGCGTATTTTAACGATACATAAAGGCAGGTATCAGCAAATTTACTGTTAGCCTGGTTTAATTGGCTCCCTTTACCCTGTTCTGCTCTGTTCCTGCTCCTCCCGTTTTCCTTTTTTGCAATCCTTTAATTGGTTTGCCAAAGCGGTAACTAAAACTTAAAGTAACAGTCCTGTTATCCTGGTGTTGCGTAAACTTTGCTTCCGTGTTTTGAAAGTTAATTTCGCCTCTAGGGTTACGGCTGTTTAAAACATCATTAATATTTAGCTTAAGTGTCCCTTTATTTTTTATTACCAGTTTTTGAACACCAGCATTTAATTGGGCCAAAGATCTAATAGCTATTTGCCCTTCAATACCTTTTGTGCGGTACCAGCCACTTACTTCTGCACTCCACCCTTTTTTAAATTTAAGCTGGTTATTTACATTTACTAAAAATGTTGTTGCGTCGATATCCACATTATCGCCATATAATATCCCTTTAAACTGATTATATTTTGCCTCTGTGTAAACATTCATGTTCCACCATTTAGCAACGGGAATTTGTGCGTTAACCGAAACACTGGCATCGTTCATTACACCATAATTCCCCTGGCTAACAATAGTGGCAAAATCTTTTTGCCTGAAAATTTCGCTGAACAGATCTTTAGTATGGCTATAATTTAATGTAGTAGTTAAAAACTGTTTGTAAGTATGTGATGCCTCAAACACCTGGCTGTACATTGGTTTTAAAAATGGGTTACCTGCACCGTAAGTATATTTATCCAAAAAGAATAAGAATGGATTTAAATCTTCATAATCCGGCCTGTTGATCCTTCTGCCATAGGAAATACTGAATTGATTTTTTTCTGTTGGGTTGTAACCTACAAATACTGTTGGAAACAAACTGGTGTAACTGTTTTTAAAAGAAGAATCTTGTTTTGTAGGATTTCCATACTGGTTACCTTCATAGTTAGTATTTTCCAAACGCAGGCCGGTTTGTATGCTCCACTTTTTTATTTCTTTATTGAAATTAAGATAAGCCGCATTTATATTTTCTTTGTAATCAAAACGGTTAGTTTTATCATAGTCGGGAGTTTTTGTATTACCCACTACATTATAATAACCTGCGGTATTATCTGTTTCTACAAAACTTGTTTTTACACCCGATTCTATTTTAGCACCTTTTTTAAGTGGATGAGCATAGTCAATTTTTGCAGAGTATATTTTTATATCGCTTGGCAATTCGCCTAATAATATATCGCTGCTTTTTAAAAGCCACTCAGGAGTGTAACTTGTATTATAAAAATTTTGATCTTTAATAGCTTTATATCTTAAATAATCGGCATCGGCACTTAACTCTCTTCCTGTACTATCAAATACATGGCGAAAATTAAAGTTAATACTACCATTTTTCCATTTTGATTTTTCGCTGCTTACAGCCTGTACAATAGAATCCACCACACCAGTACTGCTTTTTAAAAAACTTGTATTTTCTGCATCATCAGTACGTGGGTTAGTAATACCTGATACAACAACACCTAAAGTGGTTTTCTTACTCAAATAAAAATCGGCTCCCAACTTAGCATTGTAATTTCCACTGTGCCTTGCGGAAAATGAGTTTTGTTCAAATATTGCTTTAGTTGTTTTATCATTGTTGGTATATCTTCTGTAAATATCCAGTTCTTGATAATTATTGCGGTAGTTGCCACTTAATGTGCTGAAGAAATTTACTTTTCCGCTTTTATAATTTAAATTAAGACTATTACTTGTTCTTGCATAGATACCTTGTGTGTACGCAGTGGATGCACTTCCATTAAAACCTTTTTGCTTATCCTTTTTTGTTTTATATTGATGATGCCAGAGCGGCCACTTG
>NZ_JANPCM010000654.1:0-7338 GCF_031430955.1 Ferruginibacter sp. | reverse complement strand
GAATCCTAGGGTATCGTTTTTATTAAAATTTTCTTCAACAATTATATCTAGTGATTGATAAATACTCCAGCCATTATTGCCTTCAATTGAAAGGGTATTTGAAATCGCTTTATGTAATTCAGCAAACTCATTTTCCTCTTTAAATATAAATGAGCCTCTTAAGTCCTCTTCTTTTAATTTTTGGAAATCTTCATATTTATCGAAGTCATAATCCCGTTTACCTCTCACTCTGTCCCAGTCAAGTTTTCGAAAATATTCAAATTCTTTGCTGTAATATTTTTCCTTTAGCTTTTGGTAATTCTTATCTGTAAGATTTAATCTATCTAACCAATTAACAAAATCATGTACAAAGTAGATATTTTCAAAATTATCAGAATCAAGTTTTGATTCGATAAATGGCAGCAATAATGACAAATCCAATTCTAAGATTTCTTTTATGGGTTCTTGATAACCTGGTTTAAAATACTTTATTATTGAAAGCACCTGAATTGGATGTAAATCATAGTTTTCGAAAAGAGTTAGCCATATGTCTTTTCGAAATTCTTTTATAACATCATTATTCGGGATTGGATAATAATAAAATGTTATAGAATGATTTCTTCCTCCTTTATGAATTTGGAAATGATGGGAAAGAAATGTGACTGATAATTCAAAGAATGCTTCTATATAAAGTTGTTGATTTTCCTTAAATTTTGTGATTAAGAGTTGAAATAGCTCAACTTGTCTGCTAAAACCAGAACGTTCATCAACTTCATCAAAAAGTAAAGTGTCCCTTATAAGCTTAATTAATTCAGGAAAGAATTCAGGTTTCTTTCGGCAATATTCAAATGATAATTCTAATGCAGGAATGAAACTTTCAGTTTTATGAGTAAACAACTTACCAAGATAATCCAGCGTTTTGTCTTTATGCCAAGTAAAGCCAGTCGTCTCAAGTTTAGTACTATATATTGGGTTTTCAGGTTGGGGTAATTTTTTAGTACTTAAATGAAAATAATTGAGAGTTTCTTCCCTCTTATAAAACCAAAATAGGGAAAAGAAATCTAGAACCTTCTCTTCATCGCCATAAACTGAATTTAAAAAGTCATCTAATATGGTATTTATTTTTTTGAAAACATTTTCATAACCAAAGGAATTATTTGAAGGAATTATTGTGTCTGAAAATCTTTTTTTCCATGAAAAATAATAGTTATTAAGTAATGTTTTAAATGAAAGGATTTCATCTTTAATGAAAACCTTATAAAAGAAATACGTTGCCATAACCTGTTCAGAAACTCTTACATGATTATATTGAACTTCTACAAATTCTCTCTTTTGCAGCTCATCAATAGCTTCATTGAAAGCATGATAATCTAGTTCAAAATCTGTTAGAATATTTTGTATAAGTTCTTTATTACTTCTGTCTAAAGTAAAGAAGAAGGATATAAGCCCCAATGTTTTTATAAGAGGTTTATTACCAAAAATGTCGAAATCTTTTATGAATGTTTGGAAATATGAATCGTACAAATCTGAAACATCACCTAAAAGAAAAAACTCTTGTTGTAGTTTGGCTAATCTCGCAGCCATAACAGCTAGCCTTGCATTACCATCTGCCAATTCAACAATTCTTCGTTGATATTTAGTATTTCTTATTTCAAATGAATCACTACTTATTAACTGGACAATTTCTTCATCTGTGAACTTATTAATTACTATTTTATGTGGGTCATATTCAGAACATTCGTTTATTACATCATTAAGTGCATAATCTCTTACAGTAATTATCAGTTTTATATCCCCCTTTCTGCTCTCTTTAAATACGCCTAAAATCTGCTTAAAATTTACTAACTGTCTATTTGCATCATCAACTAGTAGTACATAGTTTTTGTCTTGTTGTAGATGTATTCGTAGGTCCTCTGAAATATCCATGTCTTTTTTGGATACTGCAAAAGCCTCATAACTACTATTTGCTAATAAAAATTTAGAGAGATATTCTAAAGCGATTTTTGTTTTACCCACTCCAGGAAATCCTGATATAATTAGAATGTTATTATTGTTGAAATTTGATTCTATATCAGTTAATTCCGATTTTCTATGTAGAAATTCATTATCTAACGGGGTTGAAAGCTTTCCCGCTTTGTTGTTATATTCTTGTATAAAACTTTCAAGAGGTAGTAGCTGACCTGTGTCAAGGGGAATGCCTAAAATATCTTTTGCAAGGATTAAATATTTTAAATAAATTTCTAATGCAATCCAGTCCAGTCCAATAAGTTCAATTTGTATATTTTTAGCGGCAGCATATTTCGTTATTTCGGTTTCGTCTGCTACTGTAAGTCGTGAGTTAAAGCAAATGATAATTTTGTTTACTTCATTTACTGGAACACCTGTCTTTGACGGGTCTAAACATTTGTCTATGTCTTCTTTAATTTTTGCAACAAGCCCTTCCTCTTTTGTTGTAAATTCAACGTATCTTAAACTTCCATCTTTTAGTCTGAAAAATGTATCAGGTGTTCCTTTGACTGTTTTCTGCTTCCCAAACTGACTACCAGTTCTATTAAAACTGGCAAACTCTTGCTCTCTTAAAGCTAAATAGATGTCGCATAAATTCTGAAATGCTGCACTGTCTATGCCTATTAACTGTTGTTCTATTAGCTTAAGTCTACCTGTCATTATTTGAATTTTGTCTTAGGTGTAAGGGTTAGAATTAAGTTGAAAATTAGTCATTAGTTTGCTTTCGTGAGCTGTTCGGTAGCATGACGCACAACTCAAATATATTCGAAACTTTCTACCTTTCAAAATTTCCTCTTTTCCTGATTTTTTTGTTTTCAAACTGTTATATAAAAAACAATATTTGATACGAAAGTTTTCAAAATGTTATTCTAAAACTTAAAAATAAAAAATCCCGGCCTTAAGCCGGGATTGAAAAATATAATTTACAAAATTTATTTATTGAGTGCTGCAAATTCTCTTCTGATGATATTCAACGCACCACCGGCTTTAAACCATTCAATCTGTTGCTCATTATAAGTGTGGTTTACCTGTATGGTTTCGTTACTGCCATCGGCATGGTTTAATACTAATTGTAAAGATTTATTTGGGGCAAAAGTTAATAAGCCTTCAATATCAATAGTATCATCTTCTAAAATTTTATTGTAATCTTCTTTGTTGGCAAAAGTTAAACCCAGCATGCCCTGCTTTTTTAAATTGGTTTCGTGAATACGGGCAAAAGATTTTACCAGTACAGCCCTTACGCCTAAGTGACGGGGCTCCATAGCCGCATGTTCTCTTGAGCTTCCTTCGCCATAGTTTTCATCTCCCACTACAATAGTGCCGATGCCTGCGGCTTTGTAAGCTCTTTGTGTATTGGGCACGGTACCATATTCGCCTGTTAACTGATTTTTTACACTGTCCGTTTTTTCGTTAAAGAAGTTAACTGCACCAATTAACATGTTGTTGCTGATGTTATCTAAATGCCCACGGAATTTTAACCATGGCCCTGCCATACTGATATGATCGGTAGTACATTTTCCTTTTGCTTTTATTAATAATTTCAATCCTTTTAAATCAACACCTTCCCATGCGGCAAACGGATCAAGCAATTGCAAACGCTTACTATCGGGAGCAACTTTTACAGTAACACCACTGCCATCTTCAGCCGGTTTTTGATAACCTGCATCTTCTACAGCAAAACCTTTTGGAGGCAGTTCGTTACCAGTTGGCGGATCCAGTTTTACCTGCTCGCCTTTATTATTGGTTAATGTATCTGTTAATGGATTAAAATCTAAAGAACCTGCAATAGCCATTGCAGTAACCAGTTCTGGCGAACCCACAAATGCAAAAGTATTGGGGTTACCGTCGGCACGTTTTGCAAAGTTTCTGTTGAAGGAATGAACGATGGTATTTTTTTCTGCCTTCTCTGCACCAACCCTTGCCCACATACCTATGCAAGGGCCGCATGCGTTGGCAAAAACGTTAGCGCCAATTTTATCAAACACGCCTAAAAAGCCATCTCTTTCAATAGTATAGCGAATTTGTTCGCTGCCCGGGTTGATATTGAATTCTGCTTTTAATGTTAAGCCTTTATCAGTTACCTGTTGTGCTAAACTTACTGCACGGCTAATATCTTCGTAAGAAGAATTAGTGCAGCTGCCAATTAAACCTACTTCAATTTTTGTGGGCCATCCGTTTGCTGCAGCAGCTTCTTTCATTTTACTGATGGGTGTAGCAAGATCGGGAGTGAAAGGGCCGTTTAAATGCGGCTCTAAAATATTCAAATCAATTTCAATTACCTGGTCAAAATATTTTTCGGGGTTGGCATATACTTCTGCATCGCCGGTTAAGTGTGCGGCTATTGCATCAGCAGCAACGGCAATGTCGCCACGGTCGGTGGCTTTTAAATAACGGCTCATACTTTCATCGTAGCCAAAAGTAGAAGTGGTGGCACCAATTTCGGCACCCATATTACAAATGGTGCCTTTACCTGTGCAACTCATACTTGTTGCGCCTTCGCCAAAATATTCCACTACTGCACCGGTGCCTCCTTTTACGGTTAAGATACCGGCAACTTTTAAAATAACATCTTTAGGTGCGGTCCATCCGCTTAATTTACCGGTTAATTTTACACCAATTAATTTAGGCATTTTTAATTCCCATGGTAATCCTGCCATTACATCGCATGCATCGGCGCCACCCACACCAATCGCAATCATTCCCAGGCCACCAGCATTTACGGTGTGGCTGTCGGTACCAATCATCATACCACCGGGGAAAGCATAATTTTCTAACACCACCTGGTGAATAATACCTGCACCGGGTTTCCAAAAACCAATACCATATTTATTACTTACACTGGCTAAAAAATCAAACACTTCACTGCTTTCTGTTACGGCCCTGCTTAAATCTGTTTTGCTGTTAACCTTCGCTTCTATTAAATGATCGCAATGTACTGTACTGGGCACAGCAACTTTTGTACGGCCGCTTTGCATAAATTGTAACAAAGCCATTTGTGCCGTTGCGTCCTGCATGGCAACCCTGTCCGGTGCAAAATCTACATAAGCATTGCCTCTTTCATAAGCCTTTGTGGCATTGCCTTCGGTAAGATGTGCGTATAAAATTTTTTCGGTAAGGGTTAAGGGTTTGCCTGTAGCTTTACGTGCTGCATCAATTCTGGTTGCAAAATTGGCGTACACTTTTTTAATCATTTCAATGTCGAAGGCCATGATACAATTTTAGATTTAAGATTTTAGATTTATGATTTGTGTTGAGTAAGGCTTTACCTGTAAATAAAGCAGCTGTAACAACAAATATTTTAAGTTTTGCAAATTTACTAAAACTCAGTCACTATTTAAAGCGATAATTTTATAAAAAAACGCTTAAATTAGCAGTATGAATAGGTTTAAATATTTTATTGAATGGCACGTTTTTGGGGTATGTACAGCCATTGGCGAAAAAATGGGTATTGCCACATCTACTATCAGAAAATATTTTATCTACATATCTTTTATGACCATGGGCTCCCCTGTAATTGTTTATTTTTTTATTGCATTCTGGATGAATATAAAGCGATATATTTTTAATGCAAAGCGAAATCCTGTAAGATATCTGTAAAGAACCATTTTTGCACTCCTCATTTTTATTGAATGGTTGTACTAAACCCTAATTATAATAATTACAAAATGCTGTTGCAGGAAATTGCAACATCTTTAAAAATTTCTTATCAACCCGGAGCAGATTTTCTTATTATTACCCCGCCAGCCGGCAACGGCATTTACAAAACCATACAGTTATTTGATGAACTGCAGGTATTATTGGTTGATGTTGCCATAAGCCAGCCTGTAATTATTAAAAGAGAACGTACAGATACCCCTTATTTTTTATTGCATTTTGATGATGTGTATATTACTGAAACTGCTACGCTTAAAGTAGATGATGAAATGCTGCAAAAAAGCAATACCCATCATGCTTTTGCAAGGCTTACGAGTAATATTTTTAATAACGTAGAAGAAGGACCTGCCAACCTGCACCTTAAAGCGGTAAAAATATTATTTAACGAAAAATGGTTGAAAAAATATTTAGGTTTAAGTGCCGATGATGATGTGCTGCAAAAATATTTAGCACTTAAAACTGAAAGTTTTGATATTGAACCTTTAGATGAAGAGTATCTTAAACTGATGCAGGAATTATGGGATGCCAAAAAAGAAGACCCTTTACAAAATATTTTTTTACAAAACAGGGTTACATTATTAATTGAACGTTTTTTTACCAGGCTGTACAGCAAAATAAATTTACTGGAAGGCAAGTTTGATCTTTCATCGGAAGTTATAAAAAGACTGCTTAAAGTAGAACAATTGCTGGTGGATGATTTTAGCAGGGTGCCGCCTGCTATTGATGAATTATCTAAGCTTTTTTCTATGAGCAGTACTAAATTAAAAAAGAGTTTTAAAAGTATGTATGGCGACAGTATTTACGCCTACTATCAAAAGCAGCGGCTAAAAAAAGCCAACGAGTTGTTGGTGAGTGGCGAACTTAATGTTAAGCAAACTGCTGAAGCGGTAGGTTTCAATAATATATCTAACTTTACCCTTGCCTATAAAAAGCAGTACAAAAAAGAACCTGCTGCTTTTTTGACCAACAGGCAATAATTCACCCAATTGATTAACCGTAATCCAATGTTTAAATTTTCTTATAAATATTGCAGCCATATTGAATACCTCGATATATTGTCGAAGGCATATGGTGTGCCCATTATAAACAACACTATTAAGTTACCCGCTGGTGTAGGTACGGGTTATGTAAAAGTAATTGAACTTGCCAATGGATTACAACTGTTGGTTAATGAAATTGTGATTAACGAAAATGTTAGTTTTAACAGGTTACCAACCGTTGATGAATCTTTCACCATGCGTTTTGACGAAGTGAAAAATTTAAAAACTTTAACTGTTAAAATAGATGATGAGGAATTAATAGCAGATGACCATGTACATTCAGGGGCTTTTTTAACTAACTCATACACCAATCTTACTTACACCGCAACTGCAGGAACTGAAGACCGCTGCGTAAATATTTTTTTTACAGCGGAATGGTTAAAAACCCATGTTGGTATTGGAAGCGGTGATGAAGCATTTAAAGAATACCTCTCTTTAAAAACTGCGGTATTTAATTTTGAGGTATTGAATTTTGAATACAGAGAAATAATGCAAGACATTTTTGAAATTGAAAATGATCAACCTATGCAAAAAGTAATATTGCAAAACAGGGTGATGCTTTTGATAGAAAAATTTTTCCGGAGCCTTTACAGTAAAATGGGACAAAATAAAAAAACCACTGCTACCATTAATGATACCTCTATAAAAAGAATGATGC
>NZ_JANPCM010000653.1:0-9510 GCF_031430955.1 Ferruginibacter sp. | reverse complement strand
GGTATAGGAGTAGGAACTTTATTAGGTAACTGCGTTTTTATTTTTGGTGGTAAATGGATGGTAAACAGGATTGCCAACAGTCAGCAATATTTAAACTGGATTATAGGAACCATATTTGCAATTACTGCAATAATACAGCTGATAAAAATATTGATGAAAAAAGATGCGGTTACAAAGTTTAAAGAAAACAAAACCGGCTAATCAACAATAAGCAGTTTGCATCCGTTTACTGATGAAGAACGGTGTGCTTCGCAATCGTCGCCTACATGATACGTCATGCCTTTTGAAAAAATAAAACTTCTGCCATCTTCCAGCTTGGTTTCCATTTCGCCATCAATACAATAAATCACATGGCCTTTGTGGCACCAGTGATCGGCCAGGTATCCGGCGGTGTAT
Source organism: Ferruginibacter sp. (assembly GCF_031430955.1). Lineage (GTDB taxonomy): Bacteria > Bacteroidota > Bacteroidia > Chitinophagales > Chitinophagaceae > Ferruginibacter. The sequence continues at coordinate 9,114 of NZ_JANPCM010000653.1, read as the reverse complement.
TCCACCATCCGCACCCTGATATCTCCCATAAAAAATATTTTAGAAATAGTTTTACCGGTAACGCCATCACGTTCGGTTACTTCCATATTGCTCCAGTCTAATATTGTAAAAGGAAATTTAGCTATTTGCATAGTTTTAATTTTAGTAGTTTAAAATTACGGTTTATACCAATTAAAAGTTGAAAAGAATACTGTCAGCCTGAGCTTGTCGAAGGCGGGTTGACTATAGCGCCGGTTTCGACAGGCTCAACCTGACATTTTTTTAATCGGATAGATTCATTGTCTAATTGGTATAAATTAACCATATACAGAATGATTACATTTGCAATGTCGTTAAAAAATAAATTCATGCAATATAATCTGCAACTTTTTCTTCAAAATATTTCTGCAAGTTTTGCCGGGCAGCAACTTATTAAAATTACACTGGGTAATAAAAGGAAAAAATCTGCGGAGCTGAAAAATATTTTTATAAAACCGGTAACCATAAAAAATACTGCTAAACTTTCTTTTACTTACCGCAATAATACCAACGATACTTTTAAAAATTACGATATAAAAGAAAGCCTTATTTTAATAGAGAAAATGCTGCAAACCGATTTTTATAATGCAGATCTTTTTACGGCCACTAACGATTTTCATTTATCAGCAGATAAAAGCGGCACTGTAAAAATAATTACACGGCCGGCCAGTTTAGTAATTAAAGAAGATGCCCAACAACATGATAAACAAAAAAATCGGGTTATTAATTCTGCCACAGCTTTGTATTTGCATGAGTTGGGTATTACAACCGCAGAAGGTATGGTTAAAAAAGATATGCAGGATAAGTTTAAACAAATAAACCGCTATGTAGAAATTATTGAAGGCATTATAAAAGATATTGATTTTGAAAAAAATATTACTGTTGCAGACATGGGCAGCGGCAAAGGCTATTTAACTTTTGCTTTGTACGATTATCTAACTGCTAATTTAAAATTATCAGCTACTGTTACCGGTATTGAAATGAGAGACGACCTGGTTAATAAATGTAACACCATTGCAGCAGCAGTAAATTATAAAAATTTAATTTTTAAAAAAGGAACTATTCAGGATGCCGAATTAAAATCCATTGATATGCTGATTGCATTACATGCCTGCGATACTGCTACCGACGATGCCATTTACAAAGGAATAAAAGCCAAGGCAAAAGTTATTATTTGTGCACCTTGTTGCCATAAACAAATTCGTAAAGAAATGGCGCCGGATAATGAATTGAAGAACATCACCAAACATGGTATTTTATTAGAGCGCCTGGCAGAAATCGTTACGGATACTATCCGTTCACTAATTTTAGAAGCCCATGGCTACAAAACAAAAGTGTTTGAATTTATTGCTACCGAACATACACCAAAAAATGTTTTAATTGTAGGTACCAAATCAGAAAAAACCGAAGCTGCAAAAAAAGAAAGTCTGGATAAAGTTACTGGCTTAAAAAATATTTTTAATATTAAAACACATTATTTAGAAACGCTTTTGTAGGAATTCGCCTGTGGCGAATTCTTTTTGAACATGCCGCAGGCATGTTCCTGCATTTTTTTCGCCATAACTAAAATAATTAGTAAATTGCTCCGTATTTACTATCAACTAAAAACTATTAACCGAACTTGTACGCCATTGTAGATATAGAAACCACCGGCGGTTATGCAGCATCTCACGGCATTACCGAAATTGCTGTGTTTATACATGATGGTACCAAAGTGGTAAAACATTTTGAAACACTTATCAATCCGCAACAAAATATTCCACGATATATTACTGCATTAACAGGTATAGATAATTATATGGTAAGTGATGCGCCTGCATTTGATGATATTGCAGATGTGTTGTTTGATTTGCTGAATGATAAAATTTTTGTGGCACACAATGTAAATTTCGATTACAGTTTTATAAAACATCAATTAAAAAATTCCGGTTATGAGTTAACGGCAAAAAAATTATGTACGGTTCGCCTGGGAAGAAAAATTTTTCCAGGGCTGCCCAGTTACAGTTTAGGAAATCTCTGCCGTTCTTTACAAATAAATATTGATAACCGCCACCGTGCCGGCGGCGATGCAAAAGCCACCGTGCAATTATTTGATTATTATCTTGCTAATAACGGCGAAGTTTTTATCAACGATATGCTTAAAAAATTATCTAAAGAGCAATGGCTGCCGTTGCATTTGGATAAAAAGGAAATTGATAAACTGCCGGCAAAACCCGGTGTGTATTATTTTCACAACAGTAAAGATAAGGTTGTGTATGTGGGTAAGGCAATCAACATAAAAAAAAGGGTAAGCAGCCATTTTACACATAACGACCCCGACAGAAAGCGACAGAATTTTTTACGTAATATTCATAAAATAAGCCATAAGGAATGCGCTACTGAATTAGAAGCATTAGTTTTAGAAAGCACCGAGATAAAAAAATTATGGCCTTTGTACAACCGCAGCCAAAAACAACCTTTGCAAAAATATGCGCTGTATTTATTTGAAGATGCAAGAGGGTACATGCGGTTGGCAATTGATAAAAAGAAAAAAAATGTGCAGGCATTGTATATTTTTAATTTACTGCACGAAGGCCTGGTGCTTTTAAAAAATATGGTGGATGAATTTGAATTAAATGCCAAACTTTGTTTTTTAGATAAAAGGCCTTTCACCATAACAGATTACGAATTTATAGAACCTCCGGTAATTTACAACGGCAAAATAAATAAAGCATTGGAAGCGCTGAATGAGCAACTGCCAACATTTGTTGTGGTTGATGATGGCATTAAAGCAGAAGAAAAATTATGTTTGTTAATTGAACGGGGAAGTTTTTGGGGCATGGGGTATATTCCTAAAAAATTAAAACTGCAATCTTCGGTGGAGTTAAAAAATTATTTAAATCCCTACGCCGATAATGATTATGTCCGTAACAGTATTTATTCTTTTGCCGAAGCTAATCCGCATAAAAAAATAGTGCTTTAACCCTTTGGCGGGTTTATTTCAAAATTGATTTTTAAAAGGCCCAGAGGGCCGAAATGTTAGTAGAAAATATAATAAACCGAATGATTTTAGCTCCATCGGAGCGATATGTTTTATATTTCGCTCCGATGGAGCTTTGGAAACATTATAAAATCGATTTTTCTACTGACATTCCGCCTCTATGAGGCTGAATAAATTAACTCCGCCAACGGGTTGCTTTAATTAATTGCCGCCACTCTTCCAATTTTTTGTTTGGATACACAACATTATTTTCGCCACCCGGAAAAGACGACAGACCACAGTTGGTAGCCGTAATTAGTTCGTGGTCTGTTGTCCGTCGTCCATAGTCTGTATTCAACAATAAAAGAAGTAACTAATGTCAGAGTTTATTCAACCAATAGCACAAAAATTTAATTTTAAAATACAACAGGTAGAATCCGTTTTAGCTTTGCTGGAAGAAGGCGCAACTATTCCCTTTATTGCCCGTTACCGTAAAGATAAAACTGGCGCACTGGATGAAGTGCAAATTCAGCAGATACAGGAAGAAGCAAAATTTTTAAAAGAATTTACGGAACGTAAAACTTTTATTGAAAAAGCTATTACCGAGCAGGAAAAAATGACGGAAGCCTTGCAGGAAAAATTAAATAAAGCCACCACCATTGCAGAATTGGAAGATATTTATCTGCCTTTTAAACCAAAAAGAAAAACAAAAGCACAAACGGCTAGAGAAAATGGACTGGAACCTCTGGCGAATTTTATTATTGCACAAACTGATGCCGATTTAATTGCAGAAGCTGCAAAATTTATCAACGAAAAAATAATTGATGCAGATGCCGCATTGCAGGGTGCAAGAGATATTATTGCCGAAACGGTGAATGAGGATGCAGCAGTAAGGGCAAAACTCCGAAATCTTTTTGAAAATACTGCCACATTACAAAGTAAAGTAGTTACAGAAAAAGAAACCGAAGGCATTAAGTATAAAGATTATTTTGAGTTCAGTGAATTGATCGCAAAAGTGCCGTCGCACAGGATTTTGGCAGTGCTTCGTGGATTTTTAGAAGGATTTTTACGCATCGAAATTTCGCCGCTGGAGGATGAGGCGCTGGAAATGATAGAGAGTTTATACATAAAAGGGATGAACAATTGCAGCGATCAAATTCGCAAAGCAATAAAAGATGCTTACAGAAGATTACTGCAACCCAGTTTGGAAACTGAATTTCGTACCGCATTAAAAACAAAAGCAGATGAAGATGCAATAAATGTTTTTGCAGAAAATTTACGCCAGTTATTATTGAGTTCTCCATTGGGCAGCAAAAGAATTTTAGCTATTGATCCCGGGTACCGCACCGGTTGTAAAGTGGTTTGCTTAGATGAAAAAGGGGAGTTGCAAAAAACAGATCTTATTTTCCCTCATGAGAATAACAGGGTGGCAGCTGAAGAAATAAAAATTAAAAATTTAGTACAGCAATACGGTATTGAAGTTTTTGCCATTGGTGATGGCACCGCCGGAAGAGAAACAGAGCAGTTCATAAAAAAATTAAACTTAAACCTGCCGGTGTTTTTAGTAAATGAAGATGGTGCTTCTATTTATTCTGCTTCTGCTATTGCAAGAGAAGAATTTCCCCATGAAGATATTACAGTACGTGGTGCAGTAAGTATTGGCAGAAGGTTGATGGATCCGCTGGCGGAATTGGTAAAGCTGGATCCTAAAAGTATTGGTGTGGGGCAGTATCAGCATGATGTAAACCAGTTTCGTTTAAAAGAACGGCTCGACGCTACCGTTATAAGCTGCGTAAATAATGTGGGCGTAAATTTAAATACGGCCAGCAAACATTTACTAAGTTATGTAAGTGGTATTGGCAGCACACTGGCAGATAATATTGTAAAGTACAGGAATGAAATTGGTAAATTCAGCAACCGCAAACAATTATTAAAAGTACCACGATTAGGCGGCAAAGCATTTGAACAATGCGCCGGTTTTTTACGCATAAAAGATGGCGAAGATTTATTAGATGCCAGTGCAGTACATCCCGAAGCATACACGGTGGTGCAAAACATGGCTAAAGATTTAGGTGTTGCTGTAAATGCTATTATTGGTAAAGAAGATTTATTAAAAACTGTTGATGCAAAAAAATATGCTACCGAACAAATTGGAGAACTTACTATAAAAGATATTTTAAACGAATTAAAAAAGCCCGGCCTCGATCCACGGAGTGAAGTGCAGCAATTTGAGTTTGCCAATATTTACAGTATTGAAGATGTAAAAATTGGAATGGAAGTGCCGGGTGTGGTAACCAACATCACAAGGTTTGGTGCATTTATAGATATTGGGATTAAACAAGACGGGCTGGTACATGTGTCCGAAATTTCTCACACTTACATTACTGATCCCAACGAAGTGCTGAAACTGAATCAAAAAGTAAACGTAAAAATTTTAGAAGTAGATACGGCACGTAAAAGAATTGCTTTATCCATTAAACAAACATTGCCTGCGCCGGAACGCAAACAATTTACTGGAGTTAAAAAACCATTTACCAGTCCGGTTAAAACGGAAGTACAAGAAGTGCCACTGACTGATGCACTGGCAGCATTGAAACAAAAGTTTAAAAGATAGGAGCCTAAGATTACACAAATTATTCTTTTTCCGTGTAATACTAATTAGCCATTAAAAAAATACTGTCAGCCTGAGCTTGAAGAAGGCGGGTTGGCCACCGCACCGGTTTCGACAAGCTGCTAATGACATGTATTTTTAAAGGTTGATAAACAATTTTTGCAAAAATTGATATTAGCCACATGAAGACTCAAAGGAAAAAAGCTTTGCTTTTTTTCTACTTCGTGCCTTCGAGCCTTTATGGCAAGATTTTTTCGCAGCGAAGCTGAGTATTTTTTCTCATTGTCATTTGCAAAGAGCTTAAATTTTTCTTTTATCCGCAGGATGCTGTGCATTAGTGTCTCAACCTGACATTTTTTATCGGGTAGATTAAATGTCCAATTTTATTAAATCAATTTCCAACTTTATAAAATCTTTTTTAAAATTCGGCTAAAGCCTGAAGATACTTTCAATTGCCACGGGCTTAAGCCCATGGCAATTGATTATGCTTATACCGGGCTTTAGCCCAACAGGCATACAGCTAAACTTTTTATTTTATTTCCTTCGCCAGTATTTCGCAAAATAATTTTCTGTCAATCATTTTTGCACCAAGGCTTTCTAAATGTGTGGTGTACACCTGGCAATCTATCAGTTTAATATGTTGCTTTTGTAAATGCTTTACAAAATTGATAAAAGCAAATTTGCTGGCATTACTTTTTGTACTAAACATACTCTCACCAAAAAAAATATTGCCTAACAATAGGCCGTACAAGCCACCAACCAATTCTCCATCCTGCCATGCCTCGGCACTAATTGCAAAACCAAGCTGGTGCAGTTTGGTATAAGCATCAATTATTTCCTGCTGTATCCAGGTGCCTTCTTCATGTTTTCTTTTTATAGCTTTACAGTTGGCAATTACTTTATCAAATGCTTTGTTAATGGTAAAACGGAAACTGCCATTATTTAAAACCGTTTGCATGCTCTTACTTACTTTTAATGAAGCAGGAAATAAAACAAACCTTGGGTTAGGGCACCACCAGCAAATCGGTTCGCCATCGCTGTACCACGGAAAGATGCCGCTTTTATAAGCCAGCAATAAACGTTCGGTGCTTAAATCGCCGCCAATGGCTAAAAGGCCATCATCAATGGCAGTATGTACGGGAGGAAAAATAATTTCTTCAGTTAAAACAAACATTATTAAAAGTAAGAAAAGTTATTTTGATTTGGATATCCTCTATACTCAGTTCAGTTTTTTTGTTTTTAATTCTGCCATGGTAATACAATTATTTGTGCTGAGTAGTAAAGTTATTAATGTTTTGTACAAAATTAGAAAAGGTAGTGGCAGCCAAAATGCAGTGGTACTTTTTGCGGAGTAGCTTACTGCAAGTTCAGGCAGCTTTTAAACGCCGGGTTCTCAAGCCAGGCTTTTAAGCCCGGCTGTGAACACCCCGGCGGAACTTTAAATATTTTTGTTGTGCGTTCGTTTTTCTTCTTCTATAATTGAGTCTATAAAATCATTAACATGAAGTTCTTTTAAACAAGCATATATTTTTTTGTCCTGGTTGGCTTTTTCAGCTAATTCGTATTTCATTTGCTGATATTTTATCCTGGCCCAATCATTTTTTCTTAAATAATTTCGAGATAAAATATGCCTTTCCAATGCTTTACTGTCAATTGGGCAAACATAAAGATGATGCTTTACCGTGTCTAATATTTCATTTGTCAATGTACCATTCCTTTTAAACACATCACGGTCTTCAATTCCTTGATTTCCGTAATGAAAATATCCTGTCTTTTCAAGTCCCAATTTTATTTTTTCAAAGTCTTGTTGTGTAGAATAGATAATGTCCAAGTCGATTATGGGTTTTGAATCCAAATTTGGTACAGAAGTACTCCCAACGTGTTCAATAGTATGTGTAATTCCTTTTAAGGCGATTTCGATTTCACGTTTTAAATCTGTAAAATTATTAATCCAGCCTGATGAATATTTTTTAAGTAACATACTTTTTAAAATGATGCAGCAAATAACTGAATTTATTTGATGTTAAAATTATGTACAATCATTTATATCAACGCAATTGTTTCTTTACGGTTATAGTGGTTCTTATTTGTGACGGCAAAATGTAGTGCTATTTTTTGTATAGTGGGTTACTGTAAATTCAGGAAGCTTTTCAACGCCGGGGTCTCACGCCACGCTTTTAGCCGGGCAGTGAAGACCCCGGCGGAACGTGAATGCTCCTTGCAATATGTATGGAAGCATTATCAATGTTGTCGTACTGCCTGCTGATGAGTTCGGTTTTTAAAATACCGTTTACTCTTTCGGCAATTGCATTTTCATACGGGTCTCCGTTTTGCGTCATACTGATATGAGCATTGCTTTGTTGGAGTAGTTGTACATAAGCTGTGCTGCAATATTGAATACCCCTGTCGCTGTGGTGTATTACAATAGTTTCTGGTGGTTTTTGTGCCAGTGCCTTTCTTAAAGCAAGGGTTGCGCTGCTCACCTTCATATCATCACTTACATGAAATCCTACAATTTTTCTGCTGTAGGCATCTGTAATTAAAAACAAGTAAGCAAACCTGTTTTTAAGTGGTATGTAAGTAATATCAGCCACCCACATTTCATGTGCTTTAAGTGGTGTAAAATCCTTTACCAGGTTGGGATAGCGGCGGAAGTGATGTTTGCTGTTGGTGGTGTGTACACTTCTTTTTACTCTTCTTACTAAAAGTTTATTACGTTTTAAAAGATCGAAAAAATTATCTCTTCCAATAGCGATCTGGTGTTGTTTAAAAAATGGTTGCAGCATGATAAAAAGTTTTCTTCCACCACATCGTGGCTGGTATTTTCTTATGGCATCAATTTGCTGTAGTATCAAAAATTCATTGGATAACTGCAGTACATCGTGCTGTTGTTTTTTGTGATAGGCCTGTGGCGAATAACCCAATAGCCGGCAAATCCGTTGCACACTAACAAACGGGATTACCTTTTTTACTTCTCGGACTGTTGGGTGCCAGGCTTTTTTCTGATAGAGATGTTGAGTTGTTTTTCAGCTACTGTAATTAAGGTATCCAGCACTATAACTTTTAACTGCTGGTGCTCCAGTTGCTTTTCCAGTGCTGCAATTTTTTGCAGTAATTCTTCATTGGTTTCCTGGCCTGCTGTGGTTGATTTTTTAGGCGAATTGTTCATACTGCTGTGGGAATAAGATTCCTGCTTTTGTGTAGGAGGCAAGTTATGAATTCCCTGGTGAATAAGCACCCATTTACAAATGGTGGTTCGGCTGATGCCGTACTTAGCGGCGAGCTTTCTAAAACCGCAGCCTTGCGTTAAATACTCCTGAATGATCTGTTTTTTTAAGTCCATTTTGGTTGATTTTGTAGTCAACCTATTTCAGGACGAGACACACTGCCGATGATTGTTTCAACGTCATGCCCCAATTGCACAAAACCTTTTGTTGTACGCATACTATTCTTTCTTCAACTTGAATGAGTTTAAAAAATCTAAAGCCTCTTTATTATTTTGTGTCCCATTTTTACACATTACAAT
>NZ_JANPCM010000652.1:0-1518 GCF_031430955.1 Ferruginibacter sp. | reverse complement strand
TAAACCTGCCGTAGAAACCGGTACTTTAGAAGATGACCAGAACCGTAGAGACTTTACCATTAATGCAATGGCGATAAGTTTAAATAAAAATGATTTTGGTGAACTGGTTGATCCGTTTAATGGTATTGCAGATTTAGAATTAAAAAATTTGCAAACGCCATTGGCGCCAGGCATAACATTTAGTGATGACCCTTTGCGCATGATGAGGGCCATTCGTTTTGCAACGCAATTAAATTTTACTATTGAAGAAAAAACTTTTGCAGCCATTGCAGAAAATAAAGAGCGAATAAAGATTGTTAGCGGCGAAAGAATTGCTGATGAATTGAATAAAATTATCTTATCGCCAAAGCCCTCCATTGGTTTTGATCTGTTATATAAAAGTGGTTTATTAAAAATTATTTTTCCCCAAATGGTGGCATTGGTTGGTGCTGAATATATAGATGGCATGGGGCATAAAGATAATTTTTATCATACTTTACAAGTGCTGGATAATATTGCACCCAATACTGACGATTTGTGGTTGCGCTGGGCTGCTATATTACATGATATTGCCAAGCCCGCCACAAAAAAATTTGAAGAAGGCCATGGCTGGACCTTTCATGGACATGAGGCTTTAGGCGGCAGAATGGTGCCCAAAATTTTTGCTCAATTAAAATTGCCGCAAAATGAAAAAATGAAATTTGTACGCAAGCTGGTAGAAATGCATTTGCGGCCCATCAGTCTTACCAAAGAAAATATTACCGATAGCGCTGTACGAAGATTGTTGTTTGATGCCGGTGAAGATTTTGATGCACTAATGACTTTGTGTGCAGCCGACATTACCAGTAAAAACAAACAAAAAGTACAGCGGTTTTTAAATAATTTCGACATGGTGCGTAAACGTTGTGCCGAAGTGGAGGAAAGCGATCACCTGCGCAACTGGCAACCTCCCATAACCGGCGAAATAATAATGCAGGCTTTTAATTTACCTCCTGATAGAAAAGTAGGTATTATAAAAAATGCTATAAGAGATGCCATTTTAGATGGAGAAATTCCAAATGAATATAATGCTGCGTACGCTTTTATGATTGCTAAAGCAAAGGAATTAGGAATCGGGAATTAAATCAGAGGAATTAGTAATTGGTAATTTGGAATTAGGTTTTATTACTTGTTATATTCTTCAACTGTATTGCCAAATCCCCAATCCCACATTCCTAATTCCAAATTTACAGGGCCAAATTCTCAATTACTATATTAAATTCTTTATTTTTACGCCATGGCTATTTTACGTTTCAGAATTTATTGGGAAGATGACGACAGTATTTACAGGGATATTGCTATCCGTCATACACAAAGTTTTTTTGATTTGCATACCTGCATTTTAAAAAGTTATGAGTTCGACTCTAAACATAAAGCAACTTTTTACCGCAGTAACGATAACTGGTTAAAGGGGAGGGAAATTTCTTTGGAGAAATATGATAAAGAGTATAAGGCCGAACCATTTATTATGGCTGATACCCCCATAAGCTCGGAGATAAG
>NZ_JANPCM010000651.1:0-3733 GCF_031430955.1 Ferruginibacter sp. | reverse complement strand
CATCGCCAATTACGGTGCCCTGTGTGGGTACAATATCCGGCGTGGCAGAAGATAAATACATTTTTGCTGCACCATGATCGCCGGTTAGCGGCATTTGTAGATAGGCTTTGCCTGCAAAAACAACAATGCCAATTCTGTCGTTACTTAATTTATCTATCAGTTTACCAATTGCCTGCTTGGCTCTTTCTAACCTCGATGGCTTAACATCCTGCGCCAGCATACTTTTGCTTACATCTAATGCAATCATTACATCAATTCCATTACGGGTAACTTTTGCTGCGCCCTGTGGCGAACGTAAATTAGCCAGCGCAAAGGCTGCCGATGCAAAAGCCGTAACTATCAAAATAAATTTTAGTGCAAAGCGTGGGGCTGAATAATTTTTAATCATTTCTTTTACCAACCTTTCATCACCAATTTTTTTTATAGTTTTCTTTTTCCAGTTTAATGCCAATAAAAACAGTAATACCAGAATTGGAACGCCTGCTAATGCTAATAAAAATTCTATGTATTGAAAATTGTACAATTAGATATAATTAAAAGATATTTGAAATACCACCCTCAGACATTGTACTTCCGGGTTCAGGTTTTTTACTCTTTCCTGTTTTAATCCTGTAAATAAAAACACTCATCCCTACTACCGGAACAAAAAATAATAAAATAAAAACTAACCAATCCCAAATCATGCAACTATTTTATAAGGTAAAATAACCAAATTTACTCTTCATAATATTGTTAAATCTTATTTCTTCCCCTCAAAAAAACCTAATTGTTTTAAAATACCCATTGTAATATTTTTTCGTACAGCCTTCATATCAATTTCTTCTTTACCAGCTTTTACAAATGTTACAAAAAAATACACGTGGTTATTCTCTTCAACCCAACCGGTTTGCCAGCCAATATTATTTTTTTGCTCATCAAAACCCCAGCCGGTTTTATAACTCAATTTGTATGCCGTATTATCTTCCTGCAGCATTACACCCTTTACCATTTCATGCACACTTTTTCTAAAAGGTAATTGATCAAAATATAATCTTTTCATCAAACCCAATTGTTCATCTGGCGAAATTTTTAATGTATTATTCAGCCAGAAAGAATCAATTGGTCCGCTGATATTTTTATTACCATAGCCAATACTGTCTATCCATCTTCTCATGGTATCTTTTCCAATTCTCCTCGCCACTTCCTGGTAATAAGGCACGCTGCTTACTTTAAAAGCCTCGGTCATGCCCATATCTTTATTCCAGTCTTCATTAGTCCTTTTAATACCATCCCATTTAATCATCATGGTGTCGTTGGTAATTACGCCGCTTTGCAAACCAATTAAAGAGTTAACAATTTTAAAAGTAGATGCAGGAGAAAAACGTTGTGTATCCAGCTGCATATTATACACGGTAACTTTTCCATCTGCATTATTCAGTAACGTAAAACAGCCATCTACTTTGTTTTCATCAAAATATTTTTTCAGGCTATTATCAATTTTTGCTTTGTTTACACTACAGGAGAAAAGGGTAATTAGTAATAAGGAATTAGTAATTAGTAATACAGTATTCTTCTTCATAATAACAATTAGTATAAAAATCTTTATTGAGGTTTTGAGGTATTGTTTATATGTTTTGCAGTAGCATCCAGTGCATCATAAAATTTTTGCCCAAATTTACGCACCAGCGATTCTTTTAAAAAAACATACACGGGCACTTTTAATTTTTTACCGAGGCTGCAGGCAGCTTTGCAATTATCTTCCCGTGGTTCGTAATTAACATAAATATTATTGCTGCGTTTACTCTCCTTAGTAATTACCGGAAACAAATGACAGCTGATAGGTTTTTTCCATTCCACTTTTCCATCAAGATAAGCCTGCTCAATACCACATTTTACAACGCCCTGTTTATCTTTAATGCCGTACACACAAACTTTACTTTCAATTGTTGGTGTTACCCAGCCATACTCTTTATCATAAACATAGCGGCCCTGCTTTTCAATTTCTTTTTTACTTTCTGCATTTAAATAGGGCAGCACTTTATCAAATACTTCATTAATTTTTTCCAGCTCAGCTTTTTCAAGCGGTGCGCCTGCATCACCATCTACGCAGCAGGCGCCTTTGCATTTACTAAGGTCGCAAACAAATTGTTCATTCACCACCTGGTCGCTCACTAAAATATTATCTATTGCAATCATGGCGGCAAATTTACAACAATCATGCAGCAAAATTTTTAAAATTATTTGTAATCTCACTATTAGTTCTGTTTAAACATTAGTGCTGCTTTTACTCAAATTCTTCATAAACGCTGACGGGGTTGGTAACCGCCGTCAGGGTTATTTAAAGCCTTAACAAATTTGTAACAATAATATTTATGGAGAAATTTTGGTTCGGCTATCCATAACAATTCAAACCAACCTTTATGCTTAACAGCCGCCAGCTAACACTGCAAAATAGCATCCGTTATTTTTTTGGTGCATTATTCTGGATACCGGTGATATTTTTTAGTTTGCTGCTGGTAAAAAATACACTCCCTTATTTTTCATTCAGCCAGAATTTTATTTTTATAGAAGAGCGGGCTCTGCTGTTTTTAAAACCAGTTTATAAATTCAGTTTTTATACGCACATTTTTGCAGGCATGTTTTGCATCATTGCTGCCCTTACACAATTCTCTACTTATATTTTAAAGAAAAGAAAAGTATTACATATCTGGATGGGGAAAATTTATGTGCTGGTGGTTTTGATTATTGGTGCGCCTACCGGACTGTACATGAGTTTTTTTGCAAAAGGAAGTTTTTGGGAGCGGATGTTGTTTATGTTTATGGCAATGTATTGGTTTTTCAGTACTGCGAAAGGTTTACAAACTATAAAAGTAAAAAATGTGCTGGCACATAAAAACTGGATGATACGCAGCTACAGCATGGCAATGACAGCAGTTACGTTTAGAATTTATCATATTTTGTTTGATTACTATGGCGTAGATCATCTGTATAATTACGAAATATCGCTTTGGATAAGTGTGCTGGGTAATATGCTGGCAGCAGAATATTTTATTTTCAGAAAAAGTAAATCTTATTTAAAAACATTTAGCATTAATTAATAAAAATTCTTAAACCAAATTTCCATCATTTAAAACAAAAAACATGAAAGCAATTATTTATGCAGGTATCGGCCTTTTTTCGGCAGCAAGTGTGTATGGTGTTGTTGATTATTACAATACTAAAAGCAATGGTACGTTAGAAAAAATGTACAAAGAAGAAACCCCTTTATCAGAACGTAAAGATGAAACAATTACCACAGTACCGCTTACCGAAACGGCAATAAAAAATGAAGCTGTTTCCGATAAAGCATCCGTGGCAAAAGCCAAAACAAAAACTTCCAAAAAAAGTAAAAAAAATAGAACATACGTTCGTGAATTTAAGTTCTCCAACTTTTCCAGAGGAAGGATTGTACCTAAAGTTATTGAAGATGTAAAGCCTGTGACAGAAGTGAAAAAAGAAAATAAGTAAATTATTATTTTGTGCTTTTAATTTCTGGCTGAACAGCATTAATTGTTGCTGCAGGCAATTTTTCTGCGCCTGCAGCTTTATTCGTCCAGCGGAAACTGTTTATTATATGTTCAATATCTTTTTGTAAAAAATCCTGCACCGGCCTTAAGGAATCTGCATTGGGTGTTACATCAAAATACAAAGCACCCCGTATAAAATTTTTTGTTGTGTCGCTTAAAAAAAAATTGCTTTGCCGTTGCTGCATTGC
>NZ_JANPCM010000650.1:0-8138 GCF_031430955.1 Ferruginibacter sp. | reverse complement strand
GTAAGGATTATTCAAGTCCACCCAATAGCCCATTTTTTGGGTGATATCGTCCCATTTATCTTTAAAGCGCATTACTACTTCACGGCACTTTTTGTTATAATCTTCTACGCTTATTTTTTTGCCGATATCTTCTTTTGTAATGCCCAATTCTTTTTCTACACCTAATTCTATTGGCAGGCCATGCGTATCCCAACCGCCTTTGCGCTTTACCTGAAACCCCTGCATGGTTTTATAGCGGCAAACCAAATCTTTTAAAGTACGGCTTATAACATGGTGAATACCAGGCATACCATTAGCACTTGGCGGCCCCTCGTAAAAAACAAAAGGAGTTTCGCCTTCTCTAAGCTCCACACTTTTTTCAAAGGCATGGGCCGCATTCCATTTTGCTAAAATTTCCTCCGCAATGGAGGGTAAATTCAACTGATTATATTCTTTGTATCTGGCTGCCATATAATTTCCTGTCTTTGGTATAATTAGGTTATAATACCGTATTAAAAATTAAGTGTGCAAAGGTAATAAAATAGCCTGTGTGTAAATTGCATAATTATAAAGATGCAGGATACCCCGTTAATAAATCATAAGAATGTACGGCGTATTTTTCATTTTAAAGCCTGGTACAATTACGGTTGCATTATTTTTTTGCATAAATATTTTGTCGTAGAACTTCGTGAAAGCCACGATGGCATTGATTTTCACCCTTAGTTATCCACATTTTTGGCCATTGGCATAGTATTGGTAAATAATGAACAAGCGGATATTTTGTATAGCGAAGTTTACTAAAAATTTGTATTGCAAATTCCTAAAATATATAAATAGTAGTTTTCCAATTCCATTGAAATAAAATTATTTTTAAACACAGTAGTGTTTAAAGTTTTTGCTGGTTTAGGGTTTTATTAGGGTAAAGACGGGAGTATTCCTACTCCCGTCACATTTTAAATATATATCAGCATTGGTTCCGTTTTTAAAATTCCATATCCCGAATAATACCAGTTTAATATCCGAAATAACCAATAAAATTTTATCTGAGAAAAGTCAAATTTCTTATTAAGTGCTTGGTAACATTTGTACATGAAAAAGGCATCCACAAAAAATGGATGCCTTTTCATTTAAGTTATTTGTGTTTAAAACTTTGCTCCAACACTTATAAACATATTTCTTCCATCGGCAGGTAATGCACCCGGCCCGGGATAACCTCCCGAACGGCGGGTGAAATATACAGCATTGGTTAAATTATTAATGCCGGCCTTTACACTAAAGTTTTTTGCAAATTTATAAGACGCACTTAAGTCAATAATGGAGTAAGATGGTATTAATCCATTATTTCCATTTGCGGCAGGCGTAACTGAATTATTAGCATCGCTAAAAGTTTTGCCAACACTACTAAGTTGTGCAGTAAGTAAAAAAGTTTTATAACCACCCGTTATACCGCCACGAAAAATATTTTGTGGTGCATTCTCCAGTCTCTTTCCTTTTGTTGCAGCATCTTTATGGTTACCGGCATACCTGGCATCTGTATATCCGTAACTGCCAAATATCAGTAATTCTGTATGCTTATTTTTTGTAAAAGCCCTTAAAACATTAAACTCTGCATATCCTTCAAAACCCTTGCTGGTACTGTTACCTACATTGGTTATAAGCCGGTAAGATGGAGTGCCTGCCACAGTAATGGTGCCTATCCGGTTGTTGTACTGCAAATAAAATGTGCTGATATCAAATTGAAGAAAGTTTTTAATTTTTCCCCTGTAACCCAAATCAATATTATAGCCTTTTGAATCCAGTAAATTTTCATCTACCACATCGGTGGTTGGGGGTGCCTGTAAATTAGCAAATTGAATGGGGCGGTAAGCCTGTGAAAAATTAGCGTAAACTTCTGTTGAATTGGTTACATGATATTCTGATCCTATACCGGCAAGTATAAAACTGCGGCTGCGTTTAATATTTTGCAATTTTATTTCGGTGCCTGATGTGGTGTATCCATTTCTGCCCGATGCATTGCCCTCCAGCCATTCGTAACGTATGCCGGGTATAATTAAAAATTTATCAGTAATACGAAAAATATTTTCTGCAAATGCTGCAGCATTATTTGATTTAAATTCAATATCCCTTAAATAATCACTCACTAATGATACATCATACTCCGTTCCGGTTGTTCCCTTACCATCAGCAAAACGGTGAGTGGTACCGGTATATAAACGTATGCCCCCGGAGATAGTATTTTTTAAATTTCCTAAATTGTAATCTGTAATGATGCGGCTTTCTAATCCGTAATTTCTGTACTCATCAATTTGTACTGTACGGTTATTGTAATTAAGAGTTGAGGGGTTAATGCTGTCTTTTATGGCAATGGTTTGCAAAAATCCAACACTGTTTCTGTTACCGATAGTGGAAAATAGTTTGGTATTCCATCTTGTTTTTTCATTAAGGTTGTAATTAAGGATCAATGCAGGTGTCGTCCATTTAATATCAAACCAGTTACGGCTCCTAAAACTTTGCTGTGCATTTGTATTAACATCAGCATCGGTTAATCCTCCAGGCTGCTGGCTGCGTACATGTGAGTGCATTACCTCGGCAGTTAACGAAAGTTTTGGCGTAAAATAATAAGTAACGGTACCAAAACCGGAATTGGTAAAATAGCGGCTGTTTTGTCTCCAGCCATCACCATTTCTATGGTCAAAAAAAGAATAGTAATGCAATTTTGCAGTTTTGCCACCAATAGCATTGTAGCTGTTAAACAGTGCATTGCTGCCCACTGTTTGCTGTGTTTCAAATTCAAATTTTTTCTTTACTTCACTGCCATTGCGAAGAATATAATTTACCAATCCGCCAAACTGCGGACCGTATTGTAAAGAGCCCTGGCCACGTACTACTTCAATTCTTTGTACGGCCTGTAACTGTGGGTTATAATAAGCTTCGGGATAACCGAAAGGGTCTGCGGCAATATCGTAACCATTTTGCCTGATGTTGAATTCCCAGCTCCTGTTAGGGCTTAAGCCACGGGCTGCAATACCAATCTGGATACCGCTTGGGTCGCTTTCCCAAATATGTATACCAGGTACTTTTGCCAAAACCTGGCGCATGGTATTGGTAACTACATTTCCCTGTACATTATCTAAAACAATTAAAGCATTTTTTTTACCGGCATAGATAGAAGTACCTACAATTTCGGGCATTTGCTGGTAATCGCTTTTGCTTCCCCTGCCTACTACGGTTATATCGGGTAAATATTTATGAATGGGTTTGGTAGAATCATCGTTAAAAACTTTTTTGTCCTGTTGTGCTGTTGCAATTAATGAAGCAGTTGCCATTACTGTAAAAATCCAAAATCTCCTGAACATAGTTTATAATATTTTAGAACACAAAGATGCCCTGTAATATTTAACTATACTTACGGAAAGAGGAAACGCATTTACGCAAAAGGATAATTAGCGTAATAATAATTCGCAGGGCTTAATACCCGTGTGTTTTTTAAACGCAGTGCTAAAATGGGAGATAGAGGAATAACCCAGCAGAGCAGATACTTCAGTTACGCTAAGGCCTTTATCGTACAATAAATATTTTGCATGCTCCATTCTTTGGGTTTGATAAAAATCAAAAATGGTGGTGCCGAATAATTCTTTAAATCCTTTTTTAAGATAACATTCGTTGATGGCTACTTTACGGCTGAGTGCCTTTATGGTTAAAGGTTCGCCTATATGTTGCAGTAATATTGCACGGGCATTAGTAATTTTTTCCCTGTCATCTGCATTGGCCAGAAACTTACAGGTAAATTTTTCTTCCGGATCACCCATCATACAATCCATACTGTACAGCAACAAGATTTGTGTTTGGGCATTTAAAAAAATATTTTCTAAACTCTCTGTGTAAGTATGATTGAGCAAAGCTTCAATAGCCATTCTGGTTTTAGCGCACAAAGGAAGAATTTTACTAAAAGAAGTATTATGCTCAAACGAAAGTACATTATCCGAAAGCGTAGCATTTTTTTTACCGCTGGTGAATTGCTTTAGGTAAGAAGGTGAAAAAGTAAAGCTCAATACATCCACACTGTCCACTTTTTCTACACAGGTTTTTGAAGAATTAAATTTACAAAAATCGCATTCCGTTTTTTTCTCCCTGCAATACACATTACCGCTAACACAAAACTTTAATTGAATGTAATCTTCGGTGTGGTTGTTTTTTTCGGTATGATAAATAAGCATGCCTGTATCATCAATATTCCATTGTGTTTCTTTTGCAAATCTTTTTATAGAATAGTTTACACTGCCCGGTATTTGCTTTTCCTTATGCATTAATAGCTGCATTTGGTTTTGCATTAACGGCTGTTTGTATGCAATTTCTAATATGTCGGCGTGGTCATTCATTTTGCAAATGCAAAGATAAGGCATCTTAAATTTATCTGTCGCATGAGATAAATCATCTTCCAAATTTTCCGCTTTTCGCCAATGATAATTTTGTGGAAAAGATATACATAATTAAGCCAGTTTTAAGCCATAATACTTCTACAAAACCCCCTGTTTTTCCTTATATTTGCCGATAATCGAATTTAAAAAAAATAAAGACAGATTTATCCCATTTATGAGCACAGAAACAGTAGAAAGAACCGCAGCACAAAAAGCCAGTTATGGCGCAGACAGTATCCAGGTTTTAGAAGGTTTGGAAGCCGTACGTAAACGCCCCGCCATGTATATCGGCGATATCGGCGTAAAGGGTTTACATCATTTAGTATATGAGGTGGTGGATAATTCCATTGACGAAGCATTGGCCGGTCATTGTAAAAATATTACCGTTACTATTAACGAAGATAATTCCATCACAGTTGAAGATGATGGCCGTGGTATCCCTACTGGAATGCACACGAAAGAAAACCGCAGTGCATTAGAAGTAGTAATGACGGTATTGCACGCCGGTGGTAAGTTTGATAAAGATTCTTACAAAGTATCCGGTGGTTTGCATGGTGTGGGTGTAAGTTGCGTAAATGCTTTAAGCAGTAAATTAATTGTAACGGTAAACAGGGATGGTAAAACATTCGATCAGGAGTATGCAACTGGTATCCCTCAATATTCAGTTAGAGAAATTGGAACATCCGATACTCATGGCACTAAGGTACAGTTTTGGCCTGATCTCACCATTTTTACATCAGGCATTTACAACAGGGAAATTTTAGAAGGCCGTTTAAGGGAACTATCTTTTTTGAACAGAAAAATAACCATCATAATAAATGATTTAAGGGAGATGGACGATGATGGCAAAGCCTATACCAACACTTTTTACAGCGAAGGTGGCATTGTGGAGTTTGTACAACTGATTGATAAAAACGCTAACCGTTTACCATTAATTCCGCAAGCTATTTATTGCGAAGGGCTTGATAAAGGTAGTAATGTAATGGTTGAAGTGGCCATGATGTATAATGCCGGTTACCAGGAGCATCTTTTTAGCTATGTAAACAACATCAATACTATTGAAGGTGGTACACACGTAGCAGGTTTTCGCCGCAGTATTACACGTGTGTTTAAAAGCTATGGCGAAAAGCAGGATATGTTTGCAAAGGCCAAGGTAGAAATTGAAGGTGATGATTTTAGAGAAGGGTTATCAGCAATCATATCTGTAAAAGTACCCGAGCCACAGTTTGAAGGGCAAACAAAAACCAAATTAGGCAACAGTGAAGTGATGGGTGTGGTAGATTCTACTTTAAGCCGTGTGCTGGAAGCTTTTTTAGAAGAAAACCCAAGAGAAGCAAAAACCATTATTCAAAAAGTAATATTAGCAGCACAGGCAAGGGCAGCGGCACGTAAGGCAAGAGAAATGGTGCAGCGCAAAAGTGTGCTTACTGGTGGTGGTTTACCCGGCAAGCTTGCTGACTGCAGTGATAAAGACCCGGGAAGATGTGAGTTGTTTTTAGTGGAAGGAGACTCGGCGGGAGGTACTGCAAAGCAGGGCAGGGACAGAAGCTACCAGGCCATACTGCCATTACGTGGTAAAATATTGAACGTAGAAAAAGCAATGGAACATAAAATTTATGATAATGAGGAGATAAGAAATATGTTTACCGCACTGGGTGTAAAAATTGGTACACCCGAAGATCCAAAAGCATTAGATGTTTCCAAACTTCGCTATCATAAATTAATTATTATGACGGATGCTGATGTGGATGGAAGCCATATCGCCACCTTAATTCTAACTTTTATTTTCCGTTACATGAAAGAATTGGTAGAGCAGGGAAATGTGTACATTGCCCAGCCGCCTTTATATCTTGTAAAAAAAGGAAAAGAACAGGAATATGCCTGGACTGATGAAGAACGTAAAGGGTTAATACAATTATTTGGACAGGGAAAAGATGAAAGTGTAAATACACAACGCTATAAAGGTTTGGGAGAAATGAATGCAGAACAATTATGGGAAACCACTATGAACCCTGCAACAAGAACATTAAAACAGGTAACCATTGAAAGTGCCGCCGAAGCCGACCGAGTGTTTAGTATGCTGATGGGAGATGAGGTGCCACCCAGAAGGGAATTTATAGAAACACATGCGAAATATGCTAAGATTGATGTTTAAATCAGCTTAAAATGATGGGTTAATACAAAAAGTTATTAAGATTTCTAATTACATAATTAGGCAAATAAAATGGGGGCTTTAAGTTCCCATTTTTAATTCAGCATAGTTCCGGCTATCCGCTGCAATCTTTTGCCCTGCCCTTAAAAGCCCTGCTGCAAAAGGATTTACGCTGCTATCCGGCAGCCCGTCAACGGTAATTTGTAAGCTCAGCTTTTAAATTTAGCAGTTTATATCCTTTGGCAAGGCAATTGCATAAGTAGGTTACATTGTGGAAAATCAAGCTGTTTTATACGGGCGGGTTTTGGTAAATCCGCTATTTTAAGTAGCTTGTAGCTTGAAGCACACTACTTCAACCCATATTTACTAACAATAAATTCAAAAAAAATGAGCAACATGATCACAGCCTATTGCATGAAAACCAAAGAAAAAAATGTTCCCATGCAGGATGCTAATATTACTAAAACTTCACGTGGCGGTTATATGGCACAAGGGCACGATGGTAAAGGAAACAAAATGACCACTATGCTTAGCGAAGCAAATGCTTTAAAAGCAGTTGCAGATGGTGTAGCAAAAAAAGGATGGTAAATTTTCTTTTAAGTTTAATAACCACATTACAAAAGAGGCTGTTTTTTAAAACAGCCTCTTTTAATTTTTGTGCTAAAAAAAATATTAGTGCTTAATTATCCTGAAACTTGATATACCACTATTATCCTTTATAATAATTGTATAAACACCTGCAGCAAATTCTTTTAAACTTAGCTGTTGTTTTCCGGCTTGTAACTTATTGTTTTCCAAAACCACCTGTCCGCTTCCGTTAACAACAGTTAATTTACTATCATTAAAATTTAGTGGCATCGAAACAGTTACTGCATCAGATGTAATAGTTGGGTAAACCTGAATTTGTTTTTTACCGCAGCTAACATTAATATTTTTAGAGGCAGTGTACACTGCACTTCCATTAATATTTTCCGACATCACCCTGTAAATATTGCTGCCTTCAAACGCTTTTGCATCGGTAAAATAATAATTAGATACAACAGTTGATTGCTTGGGTAAACACTCATACACTATTTCCCATTTATTGTTAATCAGTTTTTGTAAATAATATTTTTTTATGGAACCTTCTGCATTGGCAGCCCATTTAATGGCTACTTCGCAGGCTGAGTTTACATAGCCATCAAAACTGTTTAGCAATATGGGTAAAGCTGATGCTTCGGATGCAAAAGTAAAAGGGCTGTAACTGTTTACCATTATACTGGTAACCGAGCCTGTTACAGTATTACCTGTACCAACACCACCCTCACTAATCCAGCTTGCGCCGGTAAAATGCCCCACTCTTAAACCTGCAGGTATGCTGTGGTTCAATGGATTTCGGGCATCGTTCCATTTAAGTGTAATGTTAGCGCCGGATGCTCCAGATGTTCTGTCGAGTGTCCAGTATTCTTTATCAAACACACTTACTAATGGCGCTGTTACAGCTAAAGAAGAATAACCTGCACCAAAATATTTGCATTGAAAAGCCGATTTGGATATTGATAATTTAAGTACCAGCTCAGTTTTTCAATGCAAATATTTTGGTGCAGGTT
>NZ_JANPCM010000649.1:0-4174 GCF_031430955.1 Ferruginibacter sp. | reverse complement strand
TTACTATGGCAAGTCCTAATCCTGTACCTCCATAAATACGTGATGTTTCACTACTTGCCTGATGAAAATTTTCAAACACGGCCTCCATTTTATCTGCAGGTATGCCTATGCCCGTATCGGCCACAATAAATTCAAGCTCTACTTCTGTTTCATTTTGCATAAGCATACGCACACTAATAGAAATAGATCCTTTGGAAGTAAACTTTACCGCATTGCTTATTAAGTTTAAAATAATTTGGTGTAGCCGCACAGGATCGCCCAGCAAAACAGTGGGTATGGTGGCATCGTACTCCTTAATAAATTTTAAATTCTTTTCTTCTACCCGGTTTTCAAACAAATGCAAAATGGCTGTAAATGTGTTTGATAATTTAAACGGTATTTGTTCAAAAACAATTTTACCTGCATCAACTTTTGCCAAATCGAGTATATCATTTATAAGCACAATTAAAGCATGGCCGCTTAAATTAATAGCCTGTAAATATTCAGTTTGTTGTGCACTAAGGTTTGTTTTTAAAATTACTTTTGTAAACCCAATAATGGCGTTCATGGGTGTACGTATTTCATGACTCATGTTACTCAAAAACTGCTGTTTGGCAATTACTGCCGCTTCTGCAATTTGAGTTGCTTCTATTGCTTTTTGTTTTTCCTTTTCTGCTGCAAGGGTGGCCGTTTCGGCAAATACTTTAGCTTCTGTTAATGCTTGTGCTATTTTCTTTTCTTCTGTTACATCTCTTGCCACAACTACTACACCCACCACCTCATTATTTTGATCTTTATAAACCGACCCGTTTAAAAATACATCTGTAAGTTTTCCATTTACATGGCGTAGTGTTAGTGGTGAGTTTATTATGTTTCCGTTTGTAAATACCATTTGGTAAACTTCACGGGCTTTTTTAGGCTCAGTAAAATATTTAAAAAAGTTTGAGTTGCTTAGTTCTTCTCTTGTAAAACCAGTTATAGTTACGGTGGCCTGGTTCATATCTGTAATTTTTCCTTCGGCGTTAATGGTAATTAACGGATCTAAACTGGCTTCAATTAAACTTCGAGAATATTCTGTAAGTATTTCTTCACGAGCTATAAATAATTCTTTATTTTTTTGCTCAAGTTCTTTATTACTTTGTTCTAACTCACGGGTTCTTAGTTCTACAGATTTTTCTAATGCTGCATTGTGCTGTTTATGTTCTTGTATTTCAGTTTTAGAACCTACCCACATTTTTATATTTCCCAGTTCATCTTTTAAAGCTACGGCTTGGGTGAGATGCCATAAATATTGGCCATCTTTTCTTAGCAATCTGTTTTCTGATACAAAGTTTTGGCCACTAAGCAAGCATTGCTCCCATTGTATTTTATTTTTAACCCAATCATCGGGGTGCATTACTTTTTGCCATCCGTTTCCTTTTAATTCTTCGGTAGTTTTGCCTACATAGTTTAGAAATGTGTTATTAAAATAATCTTTGTTGCCTTCGGCATCGGAGGTCCAAATTTTTTGCGGTATTAATTCTGCCATCTGCCTAAATTGTATTTCGCTTTCTTCTATTTTTTTTCTTGAAAGCACTTGCTCTGTAATTTCATGTGCTAATGCCATTACCCCAGCAATGTTACCATTAGCATCTTTTAAAGGCTCGTACACAAATTTTACAAACGCATTTTCAATATTTCCGTTTCGTTTTAAATTAATAGCAAGCTCCTCTGCTACAAAACGTTCGCCTGTTTTGTAAACAGTATCTAGTAATTCTTTAAATCCCTGTTCCATCAATTCGGGTAGCACTTCAAATGCAGGTTTGTTTAATGCCTGCTCTAATGTTCTATCCCACATTTCATACATGCCTTTATTAATAACTTCTATTATATAATTTGGGCCACGCAATACACATATAGCAACAGGTGCCTGCAATACCAGGTTTTGAAACCGGGTTAGCAATTCTTTTTCTTTTAGTTCATTTTGTTTTTGTTCTGTAATATCTCTTGATACAGAAAGTATGCGGTGCAAATTTTTATCAGTTCCATCTTCCTGCACGGGCAGTACTATAATATCCCACCACTTAGGAGTGCCTTTTGCTGTGGGGCCAAAAAGCTGCAACTGAATTTTTTCTCCGCTTTGTGCAGTTGCTACAGCATCTTTTATAATTTGCCGGTTATGCGGTTCCCACATATCCCACCAATAGGTATTTTGTACCTGCTCAAAATTATCTAGTTCTAACAGGCAAATACCGTTTGTATTCATAAACTGTAGCCTGCCTTCTTCATCCAGCATTTTTACACAATCGGGGCTGCTTTCTAATACGGTGCGGTTAAAGGCTTCGCTTTCTTTTATTTTTTTGTTTAAAATTGCCATCGGCGTTACTTCGGTGGCAATAATAACTACACCCGAAATAGTTTCATCTGCTTCCCGATAAGGCTGATAAGCAAAATTAAAATAGGCTTCTTCCATTTTTCCATTCCTCTGTAGTTGTACAAGAGATTCATTAGAGGAGTAAGAAATGCCGGTGCTGTACACTTCATTGAGCAATTCCGGAAAGCCTTGGTCTTTAATTTCGGGTATAACTTCAAATATTGATTTGCCTTCTACATCTTTTCCTTTGCCCCACATTTCTTTTACGCTATCATTAGCAAGGGTAACTACCATATCTATTCCTTTAAGTATTGCAAAAGCAAATGGCGATTGAAGCAACATCATGTTATACCGCTTATTGCTATCTTCGATTTGTTTGCGGCCAAGCACCTGGTTTGTAACTTCATGTGCAATAGTAATTACTCCGGAAATAGTTTTGTCTGTTTCAAAATGGGGTTGATATACAATATTGAAATACCGTTCTTCCACAACGCCATTGCGGTTTAACCGGGCAAGTATTTCATTGGCATTAACAGGCTCACCACTGGTATAAACTTTATCCAGCATAGCCGGAAAGGGCTGATCAATAAGCTCGGGTAAAACCTGCAGCAGCGTTTTTCCTTCCACCTCATCGCCTTTTCCCCAAAAATTTTTCATCAGGTCATTGGCAAGGGTTACAACCATATCCTTCCCTTTCATTATTGAAAAAGCAAACGGGGAGTTCATAAGCATCATGTGATAACGATGTTCATTTTCTTCCAGTAACTTTTGTGCTTGTTTTCGTTCGGTGATGTCGGTGAATAAAATGATAAACATTTCCTTCCCGTTTGGGATAGCTTTAATTTCAAACCACCGATTAGTGAATTCAAAAAATTTCTCAAATCTTACAGGGAGTTGATTATCTACAACGGCAGCGTAGGTTTCAATCCACCATGTATCAATTGTAGGAAATGACTGGAGAATAGATTTGCCAAGTACCATTTCTATATTTATTCCTGTTTGCTTTTCATAATTAGAATTTACTTCATGCACATAGTAGTCAATTCCCTTCCCTTCTTTATTGCGAATCAATTCTGCCAGAACAAACCCCTGATCAATGGAATTAAACAACGAACGATATTTTTCTTCACTTTTGCACAAGGCTTCTTCTGCTTTAGCTCTTTCTATTGCTGCCCATGTGCGTTCGGCGGTTTCTTTGGCTAGCTGCACCTCTGCATTTGTCCATTCTCTTGGTTTATTTTGCACAAGGCAAAATATACCTACAGACTTTCTGTTTTTTATGACAGGTATATTTATAAATGAATGATTCTGCAACTGAATGCAAATCTGTTTTAAGTCTTCGTCTATTATATTTGAGGTGTTTACATCATTAACAATATAAGTACTGCCTGTATCTAATGCTGCTTTTAAAAGGGTGAAACTACTTAGTGGATATATACCTGCATTGGAGGGCAAATCTCCCCTCATGCTATCCCGTAGAATAATGGCATTACCATCTTCTATATTAGCATAGAAACACCTATCCACATCCATAAAATCCATGGCTATTTTTGTAGCTGCTTCTTCAATGTCCACAGAGTTGTTGAGCGGTCGAAGTGCATCGCTCAATTTCAGCAGGAAAGCCTGTAGCTTTTCACTGGCTTCAATTTTTTTTGCGGCCTCTTTTCTTTCAGTAATATCTTCTATAGAAAGCAGTATCAGTTTTTCTTCCTTTTTTTCTCTTGTAATTTCAAGGGCGCTTAATAAAATAGTTCGTATGCCAATAGATGAAAAATTATGAGTTACTTCATAATCAGTGATACTTGTTTTTTGTGGTAACACTTCTTCCAGCAAAGTTCGCAG
>NZ_JANPCM010000648.1:0-1726 GCF_031430955.1 Ferruginibacter sp. | reverse complement strand
ATCCTTTACCTGTATGCCAGCACAAATAATATAACGGTTGCGCCGGATGATCTTTTTCCCACCATTGCATTGAGCGATGCATTCAGTGGCACTATCGGTATTATTTTTATCATCGCATTAATATCTGCCTTATTCCCCAGCGTAGATGGCGCAATAACATCTCTCACTTCCTGTTTTTGTATAGATATTTTAGGGATAAATAAAAAGGAAGGAACTGAAAAAGAAAAGAAGCGAACAAGATTAAAAGTGCATTTTACTTTTGCGATTGTATTTTTTATAATGGTACTTATCTTTAAAGCCATCAACGATAAATTAATTATTGACTTTATTTTGAAATTTGCCGGCATTACGTACGGCCCGCTGCTGGGTTTATTCTCTTTCGGTATCTTAACCAAACGTACTTTAAATGATAAATTAATTTGGACGGTTTGTATAATTGCACCATTAATGGCTTTAGGTTTGGATATGCTGAGCAGCCCCGAATGGTACGAAAAGAAACTGCATGTTACACTTGGATTAAAATCTGTTTCAGAAAGTATTTTTAGTGGTTACAAAATTGGTAACGAATTGATTTTAATTAACGGGATATTTACTTTTTTAGGGTTATGGTTTATTTCTAAAAAAGGTGCTAATAAATCATTTGAGCCGGAAGCCAGTCATTCAGAAAAAATAATCAACAGCATTGGGGCGAAATAATTTGTAAAAATTATATTATACCTTTACACCGTTAGTAAGTGCCATTCCACACAATAAAAAGTGTAGAATGGCATTCTATTTATACAATCAAAACAAAAAAATGAACGGATCAATTAACGCTTTAAAACAACGCAGCTGGAAAGAAAGCCAGGCACACAGCAGTTGGCAAATATTTAAAATAATGGCTGAGTTTGTTGATGGCTTTGAAGCACTGAGCAGGATTGGCCCCTGCATTTCTATTTTTGGGAGTGCCAGAACAAAACCCGGCAATAAATATTATGAGCTGGCAGTAGAGATTAGTAAGCGCCTTGCCGAAGAAGGTTTTGGAATTATCAGCGGTGGCGGGCCCGGTATTATGGAAGCTGCAAATAAAGGTGCATCCATTGCAGGCGGCAAATCTGTTGGTATTAATATTGATCTGCCTTTTGAGCAGCACCCCAATCCGTTTATTGACAGGGATAAATCTTTAAACTTTGATTTTTTCTTTGTAAGAAAAGTAATGTTTGTAAAATACAGCCAGGGTTTTATAATGATGCCCGGCGGCTTTGGTACGATGGATGAATTTTTTGAAGTGGCAACACTTATTCAAACAGGAAAATTTAAACAATCACCCATGATACTGGTGGGCAAAAGTTACTGGGGCGGATTAATAAAATGGATAAAAGAAACTATGGGAGAAGAGGAACATAATATTAATCCTGAAGATTTAAATTTAATTCACCTGTTTGATACTGCAGAAGAAGTAGTGGATTTTATGCTGGATTATTATAAAACAAAACCTTTAGCACCAAATTTTTAATGGAGATAATAAATCATATTGCAGAAGATTATGCCAAACAATTTTCATCGCCGTTAGATGAAATATTGCAGGAGATAGAAGATAATACATTGCAGCATCATCCGCATGCACAAATGCTGAGTGGCCATGTGCAGGGCAAAGTTTTAGAAATGATAAGCTGCATGATTAAGCCGCAGCAAATTTTAGAAATAGGAACGTTTACGGGCTTTAGTGCTTTGTGTTTATTAAAAG
>NZ_JANPCM010000647.1:0-3373 GCF_031430955.1 Ferruginibacter sp. | reverse complement strand
TTCGCTGCCGGTTTTTTCTACCAATTGTTTTTTTATTTCTTCGCTTATTACACTTTGAAACCTTGCCACCATATCCGGATAAGGATGTGGCCCCACCACACTGCCAATAATATAATGTGTATCAACAGGATTATTTATCCAGTCACGTATCGCTTCATTCGTTGCATCTTTTAATGTTTTGCTGCCGCTGGTTGCAGGTATAACTGTTGCGCCAAGCATCTTCATACGGGCAACATTAGGCGCTTGCCGCTCAATATCTTTTTCCCCCATGTACACAATGCATTCCAAACCTTTTAATGCACACACCGTTGCTGTTGCCACACCATGCTGACCGGCACCCGTTTCCGCAATAATTCTTTTTTTTCCTAACCGCTCCGCCAGTAAAATTTGCCCGATGGTATTATTAATTTTATGTGCGCCGGTATGGCACAGATCTTCCCGCTTTAAATAAATGGTGGCACCGTACTTTGCACTCAACCGCTCTGCTAAAAACAATGGTGTTGGCCTGCCCACATAATCCCTCAGCAAATCCCAAAAATCTTTTTGAAACCCTTCCTCATAAATTATTTTTAAATAATTTTCCTGCAGGGTTTGCACATTGGGGTAAAGCATTTCCGGAATAAATGCCCCGCCAAAATTGCCGTAATAACCGTGTTCGTTTACTGTGTAGTTCATGTTATATTTTTAATTTGGCTTTGCCAAATGTTGTTTTGTTACGAGCTGGATTTCTTTGTTCAGCTGCATTGGTCTGGCCTAAGGCGAGACACTCTTGTGCAGCATATCTTTATTGAGCTTTTATTAAAGAGGAAACAACCACAACACGGGCAAGTAAACAAATTCTTCTCTTTCTCTTGTATTATTTTCACGTAATTAAAATATTGCTTTTTATTTATCCTATTCAATCCTCAATTTAAAAAACTCCGTATCCACCTGCATCAACGGAAAATTTTCCGGCAGTTCACTTTTATCAATTTTTACAAACCCATTTTTTACGTAAAACTTTTTTGCCGCATGCAGTTGCTCTACCGTACCCAAATAAATTTCATTAATTTTTTTTTGTCTGCACCAATCAATCAGTTTATTCATCAGTAATTGGCCAACTGCTTTTTCTCTTCCCCGGTAAGCTGCATCTACAAACATTTTTCTTAATGCCGCCTGCTCATTATCGAAATCAATTAATGCAATAGTGCCAATTAATTTTTCATCTTCTACCGCCACCCAAAAATTGCTTTTCTTTTTAAAATAAAAATTTTTAATGTCTAATAAATCTGGCTGATCTGCAATTGTAAGTGGCACATTAAATTCGTTGTTCTGTATATTTAAAATCAGCGCTGCAATGTCAGTTTTATATTTTTCTGTATAAATTTCTATTTTGATCATTACGTTACATTTCGCTAACCGACCTCCCTCTCCAACTCCCTCTCCAAAAGAGAGGGAGTGGCACTTCAAATCTTTATCAAACATTTTATCTTCCACATCAAGAACAATACTTTATTCATCTTTAATTATGTCTTGCACAATCTTCGCAACAATCTCTTCCATGGTTCCCCCTTCAGGGGGCGGAGGGGGCTCTACGTCATCCCCTGCTTAAACAACAACACCTGCCCCATATCTTTCACACCCGGTTCTTTCTCAAACTTGCTATAGATATCAACAGCAAAATAATCAGGATGTTTAAACTTTTTAATTTTAGCAATATCATCCACACTTAAACCGCCACTGAGGAAAAAAGGTTTTTCAATTTTTGCTTTCGATAAAATTTTCCAGTCAAATTGTTTGCCGGTGCCGCCGGTTTCGCCATTGGCCTTGGTATCAAATAAATAATAATCACAAACCGCATCGTAATCGGCCACTAAAGCATCAATGTCGGTAGTGGTTTCATCAATGTTAAATACTTTTATCACTTCTACTTCGCTGCTCAAGTCTTCGCACATTTCCGGACTTTCTTCACCATGCAATTGCACCACATCCAAACCGTATTCATCTATCGCATCCAGCACATCAATCATTTCGGGGTTTTTAAATACGCCTACTTTTTTCAGGTCGAAATCAGCATTCTTTACAGCTTCTTTATCCAGTGTTTCTCCCATATACCTTGGAGAATCTTTTACAAAAATTAATCCTGCAAATTCAATGTTCAATCCATCTAACTGCTGCAATTGTTTTAATTGTGTAATGCCACAAACTTTAATGTTCATAATCTATATGTTGTTTTTTCTTTTTTTAAACCTATAAGGTTTTAAAAACCTTATAGGTTTATTTTAGTTGTTGTGTAAAGTTTTTAATCAAGTTAATATCTTTTATTCCCGGCAGCACTTCAAATTTGGTACTGATGTCAATAGCGAATAATGCTTTTGCTTCCGGCATTTGTGCAAACGCATTTAAATTTTCTGCATCACCAGGTTCAATCATGCCACTTAAAAAATACGGTTTGCCCACTGTAACGCCATGTAATTTTTCCAGGTTCAATTTTTTACCAGTGCCACCATAACCCACACCTTCGGTATCAAACATAAACATGTCGCAATAGTCCATGTATTCCTGTATGCGGTAACCAATATTATCGGTTTCGCTAAAACGAAAAGCTTTTACCACCGAAATATAATCAGCAATTTTTTCACAGAACTTTGGTGTTTCATCGCCATGCAACTGCACCATGTGCAAACGGCATTCATCCACCATTTGTAAAATTTCATCTGCTGAAGCGTTTACAAATACGCCTACTTTATTTACCGTGTTTTCTTTTTTTATCTGGCTCGTCGTCATGTGGCGCAGCACATAGCGTGGCGACTTGGGATAAAAAATAAATCCTGCAAAAGATACACCGGCGCCGGGCAGTTGCAGTAACTGCTCTTCCTCTGTAATACCGCAAACTTTTACTCTCATTTTACTTCTGCTTTAGTTGTTGTACAAATGCAGCAAAAGCAATCGTTGGGTCGGGTGCCTTCATAAAGTTTTCTCCAATTAAAAAACCTTTGAACCCGTGTTGTTTAAATAAAAATATATTTTCTACCGAACTTATTCCGCTCTCTGCCACTTTTATTTTTTCTGCCGGAATTTTTTCGGCCATCCTCAAACTCCTGTCAATATCCACTTCAAAAGTTTTAAGGTTGCGGTTGTTGATGCCAATTATTGTTGTGGCATCGCAAATATGATCCAGCTCTTTTTCACCATGTAATTCCAGCAATACTTCCAGGCCAATATTATTTGCAAATGTAGCTAATCGTTTTACTTCTTTTGCAGTAAGGCTGGCCGCAATTAATAAAATTACGTCTGCACCCAATGCTTTTGATTCTGCAATTTGGTATTCATCAAAAACAAAATCTTTTCGCAGTATGGGAATATTAATGCCATCCCTTATATATATATATAT
>NZ_JANPCM010000646.1:0-4110 GCF_031430955.1 Ferruginibacter sp. | reverse complement strand
GACTTTTTGGGTTTAAAAACTTTAAGCATTTTAAAAACGGCGTTATCTCTTATCAAAAAAAATCATGGTGTAATTATAGATATTGATCTTATTCCTTTGGATGATGAAAAAGCTTACCAGCTTTACCAGCGAGGCGATACTAACGGAACCTTTCAATTTGAAAGCGCCGGTATGCAAAAATATTTACGGGAATTAAAACCGGACAAGTTTGATGATCTCATTGCAATGAATGCGCTGTATCGTCCGGGACCAATGAGTTACATACCGGATTACATTGATCGCAAGCACGGCAAAAAACAGGTGGAATACGATTTGCCCGATATGGAAGAACACCTGAAAGAAACTTACGGTATTACGGTGTACCAGGAGCAGGTGATGTTACTCAGTCAAAAATTAGCAGGCTTTAGTAAAGGTGATGCGGATGTGTT
Source organism: Ferruginibacter sp. (assembly GCF_031430955.1). GTDB lineage: Bacteria > Bacteroidota > Bacteroidia > Chitinophagales > Chitinophagaceae > Ferruginibacter. Next base: position 3,682 of record NZ_JANPCM010000646.1, on the reverse strand, counting down.
ACGTAAGGCGATGGGTAAAAAACAAATTGCGGTGCTTAATAAAATGAAGGCACAGTTTATTGAAGGCGCCACTGCAAAAAATCATCCGGCAGAAAAGTTAGAAAAGATCTGGACAGATTGGGAAGCCTTTGCACAATACGCATTTAATAAATCGCACAGTACCTGTTATGCATTTGTGGCGTATCAAACAGCGTATTTAAAAGCACATTACCCCAGCGAATATATGGCGGCAGTTTTAAATCATGCCGGCAGTATTGATAAGATAACTTTCTTTATGGAAGAATGTAAGCGTATGGGCTTAACCGTACTGGGCCCTGATATTAATGAAAGCCAGAATGGTTTTGCTGTAAATAAAAAAGGAGAAATTCGTTTTGGTTTCAGCGGTTTAAAAGGTGTGGGAGAAAAAGCTATTGAAGATATTATTATTGAAAGAGATAAACACGGTGCTTTTAAAACCATTTTTGATCTTGCAAAAAGATGCAATCAAAAATCGGTAAATAAAAAATCGATGGAGAGTTTGGCATACAGCGGTGCCTTTGATTGTTTTACTGATATTATAAGGGCACAATATTTTTACCAGGCACCGGGTGATGTTTCGGGGCTGGAAAAAATTATTAAGTTTGGCAATGTTTTTCAATCGCAAACTGCCAATACTTCCAATACATTATTTGGCGATCTGGCAATGCCCGAAATATCAACACCAAAATTATCTGTTTGCGAACCATGGCCTTTAGTGCAGCAATTAGATTATGAAAAAGATGTTACGGGCATGTACATCAGTGGCCATCCGTTAGATAATTATAAGTTTGAATTAAAACATTACAATATTACTTCGCTTGCAGATTATGTAGAGTTTAAAAACAATGTTAACAGCAATCCTAATCCTGCAAAACAATTTCGTGTGGCAGGTTTGGTAATTGATGCGGCACACCGCCTTACTAAAACGGGCAAAAATTTTGGCATCTTAACCATAGAAGATTTTACAGGCAAAGCCGAATTTATGTTGTGGAGTGAAGATTATGTAAAATATCAAAATTATTTAGAGAAGGGAATGATAGTTTTAGTAGAAGGCGGATTTAAACAACGCTACAACAGCACAGAATATCAATTTAATTTAAGCAGGATACATTTGTTAGAAACCGTAAAACCAAATTTAACTAAGCAGGTAGTAATTGATGTGCAGCCGCAGTTTATAAATGAAGGCATGATAAACTTTATTGATAATAATGTAAAGAGCAACCCCGGCAAAACATCGTTAAAATTTAATGTTAAAGATCTGCGTAATAATTATAAAGTAGGCATGTACAGTTTGGAGAAAGGTTTTACTATGAACGACGAAATGGCCCTGTTTTTAAACGATAATTTAGATGTGGAAGTGAGTGTGGTAACGGCTTAGGCAAGTGTCCGACGGCTTCAAGCCGTCATGACATCTTAAGCGGCAGGATGGCACATTAACACAGTGTGGATATGTCATTACAGCACAATAGAAAGTTTGGGCTTAAATTTGTCCTCTTTCTAAAAAAATAAAAACAAAATATATTATGGCACACGAATTCACAGATGCAAATTTTAAAACAGACGTTTTAGATAGTGATAAATTAACCGTTATTGATTTTTGGGCAGAATGGTGTGGCCCATGCCGTGCAATAGGTCCGGTTATTGAAGAATTGGCAAAGGAATACGAAGGCAAGGTGAACATTGGTAAAGTAAATGTTGATCATAACCCACAGGTTTCTATGAACTATGGCATCACCAGTATTCCTGCAATTCTTTTTGTAAAAGGTGGCCAGGTGGTTGACAAATTAGTTGGTGCACAACCTAAAGCAAACTTTGTAAAAAAGATTGAAGCGTTAAAATAATTAGTAACTTCTGTTAAAAGAAAAATCCTCTGTGTAATGCAGAGGATTTTTTATTTTAATGTGTTACGTTTTGAAGAGCTTTGGGGTCGTGTTTATGTTTAAACAAAATGCCAAACAAAATGGCTATCACCAATGCATAAATAGAAAAGGAAAGCCAGATGCCATGCCAGTCTCTTGATTTATCGGCGAGGGTAAAATATTTATCAATAGCAATGCCGCTTATTTTAGCGCCAAAGTAAGCACCAAAGCCATTCGACATCATCATAAACAAACCTTGTGCGCTTGAGCGAATGGCCGGGCTTGTAGTAGTTTCTATAAACAAGGAGCCGGAGATATTGAAAAAATCAAATGCCATTCCATAAACAACACAGGAAACAATGATCATCCACAACCCTGTTGTAGGATCGCCGTAGGCAAATAAACCAAAACGCAGTACCCAGGCAAACATACTTATCAGCATTACATTCTTAATGCCAAATCTTTTTAAAAAGAATGGAATAGCAAGAATGAATAAGGTTTCTGATATCTGTGAGATGGACATAATAATCGTGGAATATTTTGAAACAAACGAATCTGCATACTTAGGGATTTTAGAAAAATCAGACAAGAAAACATCACCATACATATTTGTCAACTGTAAAGCGCCTCCTAAAAACATTGAAAAAATAAAAAATAAAGCTGTTTTATAATTGGCAAATAATTTAAACGCATTCAGTCCTAATTTTTCTGTTAATGACGCATTTTGTGAGATAAGTTTTTGTGGCGGGCAATTGGGTAATGTAAAAGAATAGATACCGAGTACAAATGATGCAGCAGCAGAAATATAAAACATATTGGCCGATGCTTTATTGCCGGTAAGGTTAGTAACCCACATGGCCGCAATAAAACCTATTGTTCCCCAAACACGTATAGGAGGAAAAACTTTTACTACATCATAATTGTTCGTTTTTAAAATGGTATAACCGATGGAATTAGATAAGGAAATAGTAGGCATATAACAAAGCATTGCTACCAGAATAACATAATAAAAAGTATTGGGATCATCTACATGTGCAATGTATGCCAGCGCTATACCACCCAGTATATGTAAAATACCATACAATTTTTCTGCACTCATCCATCTGTCGGCAATAATACCGGTTAGTGCAGGCATTACAATAGAAGAAATTCCTAAGGTTGCAAAAACATCCCCAAACTCTTTGCCGCCCCATTGTTTGGTACCAAACCAATAATTGGCCACCGTAATTAACCATGCTCCCCAAATAAAAAATTGTAAAAAACTTAAAATCGTCAGCCGAAACTTAATACTCATTTTTCATTTTGTTTAGAGTTGGAAGATATACATTTATTCACTAAAAAACATCACAAAATTATCTTCCATTATCTACTGAAAAAGCAACTGGTTGCCTTCTGTATGCATCAACATTTTTGCCATATTGTTTAGCCGGTATCCATTTTGGCACCTTCTTTATTACTCTAATTACTTCCTCTGCAATACCATATCCAGGAGAATTTTCTGCTTGAATATCTTCAATGACACCTTCCCTGGTAATCATAAATTTTATTACTACACTATAAGTTCCTGATGGTGCCCCTCTATTTCCCGGCACTTCGGTATTAAGATTTTTTTCAAGATAGCTCCGCCATGCTCTGTCACCTCCGGGAAACGATGCCTCTGTAAGCTCCCTGTTAAAAACAGAATCAATTTTAACTCCTGTGCTATCATAGGTAGTTAAAATACCACGTTGCCCAACAAACTTAACTTCAAATTTTTTTTCTCCCTTTTTAGAGAAAGAAAAATGTTTTTCGATAAATGTATTATT
>NZ_JANPCM010000645.1:0-7210 GCF_031430955.1 Ferruginibacter sp. | reverse complement strand
GGTATAGGTATGTTCTCCTTATTCATGGCCTCACCCTCTTTCCCTCTCCGAAAGAGAGGGAGGCCGGGCATTTATTTTATTATCAACATTTGTAATTAAGCATTTCAACAACATTATCTTTTTCATCTTTAACTACGTTTTACAATCTTCTTCCTCATCAATCTTCTCCATTTCCCCCTTTAGGGGATAGGGGTTAATGCTTCGTCTCATCATCTCCAACGGGTACATTCTGTGGTATAAACTCATGACCATCTTTTGCATAATCGTAAGCACCACGATATACTTCCGGTATTTCTCCAGGCCAGTTACCATGCCCGGGATTAATTGGTGTTGTCCACTCTAATGTATTTGAACCCCATGGGTTTTCTGTAGCTACTTTTCTTCCTTTGTACATGCTGTAAAAGAAATTAAATATAAATAGCAGCTGCACTGCAAAAACAATCATGGCCACAAAACTTATAAATTGATTTAGTTCACCAAACATTTTGAATGATTCCCATTGAGAGAAATCATAATAACGGCGTGGCATACCGGCCAGACCTTCGTAATGCATTGGCCAGAAAATTAAATAAGCACCCACAATAGTTACCCAAAAATGGATATAGGCCATGGTGTTGTTTAAATAGCGGCCAAACATTTTAGGGAACCAGTGATATACACCGGCAAACATACCAAAGAAAGATGCCACACCCATTACAATATGAAAGTGGGCAACAACAAAATAAGTATCATGCAAATGAAGATCTAATGCAGAGTTACCCAGAAAGATACCCGTTAAACCACCACTGATAAATAAACTTACAAAGCCTATGGCGAATAACATGCCCGGTGTAAAACGGATGCTGCCTCGCCATAATGTAGTGAGCCAGTTAAATACTTTAATGGCCGATGGTACTGCTATTAATAAAGTAAGCAATACAAATACAGAACCAAGGAAAGGATTAAGCCCTGTTACAAACATATGATGTGCCCAAACCAAAAACGCTAATATCGCAATAGCAAATAAAGAACCTACCATTGCCATATAACCAAATATTGGTTTGCGGCTGTTTACTGCAATAATTTCTGAGCTCATACCCATTGCAGGTAATAATATAATATACACTTCGGGGTGGCCAAGAAACCAGAATAAATGCTGGAACAAAATAGCGCTGCCCCCTTCGTTAGGTAAAATTTTTCCTGCTACATAAATATCGCTTAAGAAAAAGCTGGTACCCAAATTTCTATCGAACAGTAGTAATATAGCGCCTGATAATAAAACCGGGAAACTTAATACACCTAAAACTGCAGTAAAAAACAAAGCCCAAATAGTTAATGGCAATCTTGTCATGCTCATTCCTTTGGTACGCAGGTTTAAAATTGTACTGATATAATTAAGACCGCCTAATAATGCTGATACAATAAACATAGCCATACTTACCAACCACAAATCCATTCCTATTTTACTTCCGTCGGATGCATCACCCAATGCACTTAAAGGAGGATAAATCGTCCAGCCGCCGCTTGCAGGGCCTGTTTGTACAAATAAAGAAGAGAACATTATTACAGAAGCTATAAAGAAAAACCAATAGCTAAGCATGTTTAAAAATGGAGAGGCCATATCCCTTGCCCCAACCTGCAGTGGAATTAAAAAGTTAGCGAAAGTTCCGCTTAGACCTGCAGTTAAAACAAAGAATACTAATATAGTTCCGTGCATGGTAACCAATGCATAATAAAATTCCGGATCTAATTTGCCGCCTTTTGCCCAATGGCCTAAAAAATCTTCCAGCCATGGAAAAGTAGATTCAGGATATCCTAATTGCAAACGGAAGATCACAGAAAATAACCCTCCTATAACTGCCCATATCATACCCGTTACCAGAAATTGTTTGGCAATCATTTTATGGTCCTGGCTAAAAACGTATTTAGTTATAAACGTTTCGTGGTGGTGATGTTCGTGGTGTGCATCATGCCCTGCATGAACATCTGCTTCGTGTAATGTGGCTACGCTACTCATATTCTATAGTTTTTTCAAGAATCTTTTAAATTATTTTTTTACAGATAAAACTTGTGTTACATCCTGCTTTGCAGAGTCTGTTACAATTATTTTATTGTTTGGATCTTTGTCTTTGTAAATGGTATAGTATTCAGATTTTTGTGTTGCTAACCATTTCCTGTATTCTGCTTCGCTCTCTACAATTATTATTCCCCTCATAGAAAAATGCCCTTTACCGCACATTTGATCGCAACTTATTTCGTAAGTAAAATTTGGATTGTGCGTTTTTGCCTTCATCTCTTCTGTTGTATACTTTGGTGTAAACCATTGTGTGGTGGGTATGCCCGGTACCGCATCCATCTTTAAACGAAAGTGGGGCAACCCTACATCATGAATTACATCCTGTGCATTAATTACCATTTTTACAGGTTTGTTTACAGGAATATGCATAGTGGTTGAAACATGTATATCGTCCCAGCTTGCAGGATCTTCAAAATCTACACCCAAACTATTGGCACCTTTTGTTAACCTGTAATTCTTTTTTCCTAAAGCTTTATCGGCACCTGGGTAACGAAACTCCCAGCCAAACTGATGACCTGTTACCTCTACAAGTATAGCGTCTTTTGGTGCATCACCTGTAATTTTAAACCATGCTTTTAAACCAAAAGCAACCAGTACACAAAGTGCAATAGCGGGAATGGTGGTCCATATTAACTCCAGTTTGGTGCTGTGTGCAAAGTAGTACGCTTTAGTGTCATCCTTTTCCTGGTATTTAAAGGCAAACCAAAATAATAATATTTGAGTAAGAATAAAAACAGCACCTGTTACAGCTGTAGTTATCATAAACATGCTGTCCAAACTTTCTCCTTCAACAGATGCAGAGCCTTGCGGAAACAATGTTTTCTTATAAAATATATCATTGCAATACCACACGCCAATTAATCCAAATACCAAAAAGCCCAACAGTAAAAAACCATTGATCCTGTTATTTTGCCTGCGGGTTTTTTCTTCGCCTTTTAAAACACTCACGTATTCACTGGCCTTCGCAATTTGAAATACGACAACAAAAACCAAAGCGCCCAATGCAATTAATAAAAACTCTTTCATATAATTTATATTTAGCCTCCCCAACCCCTCCCGAAGAGGGGCTTTTAGAGCTTTCTATTTCAATTTACTTTTACTAATCCTACAGTTATTTTTTAAAACTCCACCATGCCTGCGCTTTCATCTCCTCCATTTCCCTCCCCACTGGTGAGGATAGGAGGGGCTGTGCTTTACGTATGATGTATCATACTCTCTTTTAAGAAAGGATGATTTTTTGCCAGTAACGAATGACTGCTTAAATATCTGCCGGTGCCCCACATAATTAATCCCACAAACAAACAGCCGATACCAAATTCAAAAGGCATTAAATGATAATTTTCATGTAATGTACCCGGCATTACCATTTGAAAAAAGTCTATCCAGTGGCCAAAAATTATCAGTACTGCCATAACAGTTACCGATGTCCAGTTTCTTTTAGTACCACGTTTCATTAATATTAATAACGGACAAAGAAAGTTTACAACAAGATTAAAAAAGAAGATGCCATAATAAGCGCCTCTTTTTTCTGCAGTACCAATTCTTTCTACAAAATATTTTGTTTCTTCCGGCTGGTTACTGTACCAGATAAGCATATACTGAGAGAACCATAAATAAGTCCAGAATACAGAAAAGGCAAACATAAATTTACCCAGATCATGTAAATGTTCTTCTGTAACGTAGGGTAACTGGCCACGATTTTTTAAATAGATAACAAATAATGCTATTAACGACATACCCGATACAAATGTACTTGCAAAAGTGTACCAGCTATACATTGTGCTGTACCAGTGTGCATCAATACTCATTAACCAAATCCAAGGAATGGTAGAAGCTACAGTTAATGTAAACACCACACAAAATAAAGAAGCGTAAACGGTATTTTTCCAAATCCATTTTTTGCCGGTTTCATAATCCATGTTACCATCTTTATCACTTTCCAAGCTCATGCTACGCATTTTCTTTCCTAAAAGCCACCATAAAAAAATTGTAATGGCCGACCATATTGTAAAAAACACGGGGTTTAAAAAACCATGTTTGCCATCAAGTATTTTATCAAATGATGGTGAATTTTTATCGTATAACTGAGGATCTAACCAGTGATAAATATCTGTTCTTCCGCCCCAAATAATTGCCATTAAAATAGCAAAGGTTAAAATACCTAAAATAGGTACTACACTCGAAATAGCTTCACTCACCCTGCGGAATGCCACAACCCAACCTGCCATTGCCATTGTGGTAACACATATAAAAAACATAGCTGCATTTACCACCAATAGAAAGAATACACTGTTTTGTAATAACACAGCCCAAAAGCGGGTGCTGTCAGTATTGGCATGTGCATCGTGCCCTGCTGCATGAGACACAGCCTCAAAAGGATGAAATGCGATCATTCCATACAGCAATGCAATTATGCCGGCACCAATCAGGCCATACGTCCACTTTTTATAACTGCCCGGTAATTCAAATTGATGGTTCATCTAAACTTTATTTTGTGTTGATACTTTTATTTTTTTGCTACAGCACTGTCCGGCTTAGCCGCAGTTGCAATTGCTTCTTTTTTGGGTTCCAGTGTTCTTATATACTGCACTATCATCCAGCGTTGTTTCCTGTCTAATTGTGAAGCGTAACTTCCCATATTACCCTGTCCGTACTCCATTACATGAAAAATTCTGCCATCGCTGTACCCCGGTGATGCTGCAATAATACTTTTTACGCCACCAATTTTAGCTGCAACAGGACCGTTATTTTCGCCCTTTGCTCCATGGCAAACTCCGCAATTAATATTAAATAATCTTCCTGCCTCGGCACTGTCTGCTTTAGATAATGGAGGTAAAGGATTTTTTACAAGGTTACTTAAATTCAATAAACCATTACTATCGTTTGGAACAGTGTAGGGAAAAAGTTCCCCCCTTTTTACTGTACCGTTTACTGGCTGGCTGTTATAATATATTTTGTGGCCTGCATCTGCCATATATGTTGTAAATTTTGCAGAATCATGCTCAGCATAAGTTTCATAAGCCCTGCTGTAAGCCATATCGGGCATATATACTTTACCGGGCTCACGCTTACTATCGCAACTGGTTACAGTAACAATAATTGTTGCAATTGCAATTGCAGTTAAAAAAGTAATTCGTTTCATTTATCAATTATAAATTAAATAATTATCAATTCCCTATCGCTTCAATCTTCTCCATTTCTCCCTTTAGGGGATAGGGGCTAATACCCTTTTTCTTCTTTGTATAATTTTTGTTCTTTATGATATCTTCCTATCCACCAACCGGTTTCAGCCATCTGTACATTTACTTCTTTTGCCCCTGCATTTTGTAAAAAATTTTGCACTTCGTCATCATTTGTTTTATCGGTACATTCAATAGCCATTACAAAAAGATCATCGGTAGCCCTTGGATGAAAATGATGTTTTTTTACAAATGGTGCCAAATTACATAAGTAACAAAAGGTAAGTACCATACCTACTGCCGCAAACAGAACAGTTAATTCAAATGTTACGGGTATCCAGGCTGGTAATGCAAAATGTGGTTTACCACCAATGTCTAAAGGCCAGTCGTGCACTAAAATATAACTGATGCCGCTTAATGCAGTGGTTGTACCAGTAATGGCATAAATAAATCCGGCAGTATGTAAACTGGTTTCTCTTAAACCCATGGCATGGTCTAAACCATGTACAGGAAAAGGTGTAAACACATCGTGTATTTTATATCCTGCTTTGCGAACATTTTTCACCGCAGGGAATAACACCGCCTCGTCATCGAAACTGCCTACAACAAATTTTTTAATTCCTCCAGCCATAATTTTTAAGCTTTGAGCTGATAGCTATGAGCTATGAGCTTATTTATTATTATATTTCTTGCCAGTAGCTCTTGGCTATTAACTAATTGCTTTAATGAGCATGCTCCACATCTGCTATATAAAATTTCTCTGCGTCTGCTTTTTCTATATCTGTCATTCTTGCTTTATAGTTTTCGCCACTGGTTTTTAATACTGCTTTAATTTCGGCAATAGCAATTACAGGGAAGTATTTTGCAAAAAGGAAGAAACAGGTAAAGAATAATCCGAACGTACCCAGATAAAAACCTATCTCGTAAATACTCGGGCTGTAATAGGTACTCCAGCTGCTGGGTAAATAATCTCTGTACACAGAAGTAACAATAATTACAAAACGCTCAAACCACATCCCTATATTTACAATGATACTCATGAAGAAAGTAACCGTAATATTTCTTCTTAATTTACGGCTCCAGAATAACTGTGGCGATACCACATTACAAAACATCATTAACCAGTAACTCCAGCCATAAGGACTGAACAGGTTGGCCCTGTTTTCTTTAAATGCATACCACTCGTATGGATTTTGACCATACCATGCAATAAATAATTCGGTTAAATATGCACAGCCCACAATGCTGCCCGTTAGTACAATTACTTTATTCATTGCTTCAATGTGGCCAAGGGTAATATAATCCTGCAAGTTCATCACCTTACGCAGAACAATCATTAATGTTTGTACCATGGCAAAGCCGGAGAAGATGGCTCCTGCAACAAAGTATGGAGGAAAGATGGTGGTGTGCCATCCGGGAACAATTGATGTAGCAAAATCGAACGATACAATGGTGTGTACAGAAAGTACCAGGGGTGTACTTAAACCTGCAAGTACCAGTGATAAAGATTCGTGACGCTGCCAGTGTTTGGTACTGCCGCTCCAGCCAAACGCTGCAACACCGTAAAACATTTTGCGGAATTTTGTTCTTGCCCTGTCACGTACAGTTGCTAAATCGGGTAACAAACCTGAATACCAGAATAATAATGAAACGGTAAAATAAGTTGATATCGCAAACACATCCCACAATAAGGGTGAGTTAAAGTTTACCCATAAAGGACCACGGCTGTTTGGGTAAGGCATTACAAAGAAAGCCATCCATACACGACCCATATGCCAGATAGGAAATTGGCCTGCACACATAACCGCAAAAATTGTCATCGCTTCTGCGGCACGGTTTACACCCGTTCTCCAGCCCTGGCGAAATAATAATAAGATAGCAGAAATTAAAGTACCGGCATGACCAATACCCACCCACCATACGAAGTTGGTAATATCCCAACCCCAGCCGATGGTTTTATTCAAATTCCACATAC
>NZ_JANPCM010000644.1:0-12753 GCF_031430955.1 Ferruginibacter sp. | reverse complement strand
ATCTGATCTAACTGCATATTGGTTTGCTCTTCCATTGCACTTAAAGCTTTGTTCCTTATAACGCCATCTTCAGTGGGCTTAACTAAAGCCCCTGATGCAGCCGATGCATAAGGAAGCACACTCATTTGTTTATGATATACTTCTGTATTGATAAAAGATTTTTGTTGGTTAGTAAAACCCCGTTGAGTAATTTTCAAATACCCATTCGGCAACATTTCATTTATAATCTGTAATATTTCATTACCATCTTTATAAAAAAATATTTCAAAATGTATGGTACTTATTAAATCGACTTTTACAGTATCTGCCCAATTAATATCACCAAAAGAATGCATCACACCATCCGTAATCAATTCGTATTGCGAAGAAAAAGCCTGATTTTCGAGTGTTACCCAACTTGTATTTATATTGATCAGTTTTTTGTCATTTCCATTGGCAATAATGCAAATTCCGGATTTAGGTCGGTTGCCCGTTTCGTAAATACCTTTTTCAGGAAACAGTTGCCAGGAACCAATAAAATTATAGGTGGTTATCATTTATACCGTATTAAAATTTGTTTCAGCTACAACAAATAATTGGACAGATTGTTTTAACAAAAAGCATGGCGATACCATGCTGATTATATAACTCATGTAAAAAATAAGGAATCAAATATTTTCAAATTAAATTTCCAGTTCTTAATTCTTACAAATAATGAATTTAAAAGCAGGCAGATCTGTTTTTCGCAATAAAGCTTCTATAATATTGGGATTTGAACTTACATTGCCGGAAGAGATATTAATAGACTGAAAATATTTGCCGTTACAGATTACGTTAATACGAAGCATTTCCTCAAATAAATCTTTATATTGTTTAATAAAACGTTCCTCATTAAAAAGCTGTTCATTAATGAAAATTTCATAGTGTTGTAACTGATATACTTTCATAAAGTGTAATTAACGCCTCTCTTCTATTTATATAATTTTTCTATAAAATTTTCTTGTTGATTGAATTTGCTTTATAAAAATAACTGCTCTCCTTAAATAAATGAGAGCAGTTTAGTAAAAATTTCAATTTTTATTTTGGCAATAAAACAGCATCAATTACATGAATTATTCCATTGCTGGCTAATAAATCAGTTGCAACAACGGTTGATTTACCTCCATTTTCATCGGTTAGAATAACTTTACCTTCTTCTATAGTAGCGGTTAATTTACCCCCAGCTACAGTAGATAGTACAGCTTTACCTTTTCCGTTTTTTATGGCTTCTATCACGCCTTTTGCATTAATATTGCCAGCTACTACATGGTAGGTAAGTACTGCTACCAATGTAGATTTACTTTCCGGCTTTAATAAATTATCAACTGTACCAGCTGGTAATTTTGCAAATGCAGCATTTGTAGGTGCAAATACGGTAAACGGGCCTTTACTTTTTAATGTTTCTACCAATGCTGCAGCTTTTACTGCAGCTACCAATGTTGTGTGATCAGCCGAGCCAACTGCAACATCAACAATGTCGGATTTTTGTGCAACAACATTTACAGCAAACAAACCTGCTGCAATAAATAAGACGGTCTTTTTAATTACTTTCATGATTTTTTTTTAGATTTTATATTTGATTTTTTTAAAAAAAATATTTATTAATAGTTCTACAGATAATACTAGTTCAAACAGGTTTTTCGTTCATATTGTTAGATCTTATACTTTTATACATGTTGTGCATTATCTGCATATGCGGAGCTGTAAGAACAGCCAGTCCAAGAAAAACATAAACCATCATAGCGTTGCTATTAACAAACATAAACCCTGTTAACCCAAATAAAGTTATCCCTGCCATTGCAGCAATACTATATATACTGATTTGCTTTGCTATAAATGCAAAAGAATATAAAGCATCTTTACGTAAATAGCTGATAATATTACGTAGTGAAAGAACAGAATGCCAAATAATAAAGTAAAAAGTAAAACCCAGTACCATGGGCAGGGCATACAGTATAAATAGAATGAATGCCATCTGTACTATAAATTGTCCCTGATTTTCCGGGTTAGAACTGTTACTTGAAAAATAAAAGAATGTACTTGCAAAAAACAGCACCCCAATAAATGATAAAATAGCATAACGGTACTGGTCGAGCCAATTAATGAATGATGCATATTTTATTCCGGCATCAAACATTTGAAAGAGCGGTTTTACTTCTTCAAAATGGTGAAGTAAAATAACAGCAAGTATAACAAGCCCGTAACTGATTACAAATAATTTACCAGCTATTGTATCAGTTTTAAATTTATACAGATCAGTTTCGCCAAAATGATAGGCAGCAAAAATTATAAACATCAAATTTCCGGCTAAGGGCAAAAACCAAAGTAATGCTGCAAATAAGATGAGCCGCCCCAAATAATTAAGTAAGAACTTTATTTTGGAAAAAGATTTTTTAAAGTCTTCCGCATTTTGAGTGGCCACTAACAAATCAGCAGCACCATGTGGCACACCGAGTAACACAATTCCAGTTAAAAAAATAATAGACTGTATTTGCACTGAAACAGGCTGAATATATTGCTGTAAAAGCATTATTAAAAACCCTGAAACTAAAAGTGCAATCCTTAACATGTTTACCGTATTATTTTATTGGAGTAATTGAAATAAACAGGAACATAATATAATTATTACTACATTCCTGTTTACTAAAAAATTATGCTGTGGCAGGAGTTTTGTCTGTTTGAGCTAATGCATAAATGACAAGGCCAAATCCGATTTTATTTATGGCATCACCAATATTATATACAATATCCAGTGATAAACCTTCCAATACTCTCATACCGAATAAGCCGCCTTCTGTTCCGGCAATATATCCAATTGGATAAATAGCCCAACCAACTAATACAAACCATGCTAATGTTTTATTTGCCCTTGCAACTGCTGGCCCTGCATTAGCAGCTAACTTGGCCACTTCTCCAAACCATATTAAATACACAATGTAGAAATATGCTAATCCACTAACAAATCCCCAAATCCAGCTTTGTTTTTCGGTTGGATAGATGGCTTCTCCTATATATCCGGTTACAAGCATGAATATAGATGCCGCAATTAATTTCCAAAGTAATGCGATTTTTGCGCCTGCTTTTTTTGTGATTAGATAGAACTCCACACACATTAATGGTACAGTCAATATCCAGTCTACGTAACGAAAGAAAGTTGGAGACTGCCCGGTTTCAAGATTGTAGTCTCTCATGTAATAATAATGGACTGCTGCAATAAAAGTAATGAGGCCTGAAACTAAAACCGAGGTACGCCATTTTTTTTCAGTATTACCCACTTCAAAAAAGAAGAATACTGATGCGGCAAGCATTGCCATACAGCCTATAAAGAAAGTGAAGGCTACATAATTGTCTTTTGCGATTGGGAGAATCCCAAGAAATGTTGTTTGATACATATTTTATATTGGTTTAAAAATGAAAAGTGAATGTTAAAGTTTATTTGCTAATTAGTGTTTAACAATCGATATAATTTATTAAACAAAAATAGATTTGGATTTGTTCAAACATTTTCAATTTTAATTGAAAATATAATTAGTTTGAAATTGATAAAAAGTATCAAATTGCTTGCCGGGTACCGTTTTGTTGAAGCTTACAGTGTTTTAAAGTATTTCAATTCATATACAAATGATATTTTTTTAAATTTTGAAAAAAAATATTTTTTTCAAAATAAAATGAACCCAAAAAAGCTGCTGGTGTTATTGTAGAAAGATATTTATAAAAGAAATAAAAATGATGAAACATTTTTCAAAAGCTAACATTCAATCGTGGGAACGTTTTTACAGGTCTAATTTTATTAACTGTCTCAGCGGTTTTAAAAGCGCCACTTTAATTGGTACAACCAACAGCGTTAAACAAACCAATCTTTCCATTTTTAGTAATGTAGTACACCTTGGTGCCGACCCGCCAATGATTGGCTTTATAAACCGGCCAAAAGAAGCTGCTCCGCATACTATAAAAAATATAGAAGCAACAGGTGTTTATACCATGAACCATATTCACAAAAATTTTATTAAACAGGCGCATCAAACCAGTGCTAAATATGCCGAAGGTGAAAGTGAATTTGAAAAGGTGGGTTTAACCATCGAATGGAAAGATAATTGCCGGGCACCCTTTGTTGCCGAAAGCAGGGTTAAATATTCGATGGCGTTAACAGAAATTATTCCCATAAAACACAATGGCACATTTTTAGTAATTGGTGCTGTGGAGGATATTTTTGTTAATGAAAACGTTATTGATAGAGATGGATTTTTACATATTGAAAAAGCAGGCAGTATAATCACATTAGGTATTGATGGCTATTACGAAACAGATCTAATAGCAAGATTTAAATACGCAAAACCAGGCGTTGAAACCGAAAAAATAAAATGAAGAATTACGGAATTAGCCAGTGTGCAGAAAAACTTCCATCATTGTTGTAAGCAAATGCTGCCCTCCTGTGCCCCTGGCTGTTCAGCCATAACCATTCCATCCAGGTAACAGTGGTAACTGCCACACCAAAGTTTTTTCTGCCAGCTTTGCTTTGTATTATTGTTGGGGCGGCTGTTTGGTAAGCATCTGGTAAGCCGTCCGTTGGTATGGTAGTTTTATTAGAAGGGCCTTCTTCTCCTAAATAAATTTTTCTGCTGCTTACGGTACTTGTTGCCCAGGCCCCGTCTGCAATTAAATCATCCTGATGTAATGTTACTTTGCCCGCCAATCTAATTTGCAGCCTTACTTGTGCATCGTAAAATAACCAGCTTATATTATTTTGCATGTGCAATTCTTTCCACTTTCCACTACGTATGTCTGTGTAAAAAGCAAGTTGATTTTTATCGGGCAATACATTTCTTAATACCACTGTACGCAAGTTAACGACTTCCGCATTTACGTTTGCCACTACCGGATTATGAAAGGCATCTTTATACCTTAATGACCCATTTAATAAACGGTTCCAAATATCTTTTTCTAAACCGGGTAAATCATAATTTATACCATCTATTAAAATTGTGTTCATAGCAGCAATAACATTTTTTTAAACAGATAGTTTTTAGTTAAAACAAAAACTATTTAATTTCAACTACAACACCTGCACAATCAAAAACTTTAAATAATGCGTATTCTCCTGTCCTCTTATTATGGGATGATCGGCGCTTTGTGCATTAAAAACAACCTGCCGTATTTTTCGTTTGGCATCTTTGGCGGCCATTTGTATAATGTCTAAAAATAATTCGGGTTGTACTAAATTGGTGCAACTGGAGGTAACTAAAAAACCACCGGGCTTTACTAATTTCATTCCACGCAAATTAATTTCTTTATAACCTGCAACTGCTTTATCGATGGTACTGCGGCTTTTGGTAAACGATGGCGGATCGAGCATTACCACATCCCATCTTTTGTCTTCTTTGGTCCAGTTTTTTAATACATCAAAAGCATTCACACAATCAAAGCGGCAAATTTTTTCCAGGCCGTTTAGTGCTGCATTCTTATTGCACATGTCAATGGCGTTATGAGAAATATCTAAACCCAATACAGATTTGGCGCCATAATATGCAGCGCTAATTTCGAAAGAGCCTGTGTAACAAAAAGCGCCGAGTACATCAGCATCTTTTACAATATGCTGTATGGCACGGCGATTATCCTGCTGATCTAAAAAGTAGCCGGTTTTTTGCCCGTTGGCAATATCAATATTAAATTTTATTCCGTTTTCGTTTATAACAATGTTGGTATCAAATTCGGCTGAAAGAAAACCTTTGTGCTGTTCCATTCCTTCCAGCTCACGAACGGGTACATCATTACGTTCGTAAATACCTTTGGGCGTAAATATTTTTTCCAGCGCTTTTACAATTGCAGGTTTCCATACATCCATACCAAGGGCTAAAGTTTGTATCACAAAATAATCGTTGAATTTATCAATAATTAATTGCGGCATATCATCAGCTTCTCCAAAAATTAATCTGCAGTTTTCGCTGTAGCCAATTTTTTGGCGGTATTGCCATGCCTGTAAAATACGGTTGTAAAAAAATTTATCGTCAATAGTTTCGTTTTTATCCCTGGTTAGCAGCCGTACCGATATTTGCGATTGCGGATTATAATAGCCACGGCCAATAAATTTTTTGTCGAATGTGAAGACATCCACAATTTCGCCAGGCTTTGCATTCGTGTCTTTTTCTTTGCCTGTATTAACCTCATTGGCAAATATCCATGGATGCCCCAGCTCTACCCTGCGGCTTATATTTTTGTTTAAAACAATGCTCTTCATGGCGTAAAGTTACCCATTTAGCTGTCAGGGCATTCAAATTGTCCACAGAAGCCCGTTAATTTTGCCAATTTGGCTGCAAAACAACGCTTGGCAAAATGTTTGACTGTTGTACCTTCGCAACCAATTTTTAAAATTAGTATGAAAGAAAAAGAAGCTATAACACAGGAGAACGAGAGCATGAATATTAATGCCGATGCTGATGTACCCGGCAATACCCATTTAAGCAACGAAGGCGCCGAAGAGGAACTGGAAAAATTGAAGACAGAAGTGGATGAACAAAAAGATAAATACCTGCGCCTTTTTGCTGAGTTTGATAATTTTAAAAGACGGAGTGCTAAAGAAAGAATGGAGCTTATACAAACTGCGGGTAAAGATGTGGTGGTATCGATGCTGGAAGTAATGGATGATTGCGACCGGGCCGAAAAACAATTACAAACCAGTAATGACGTGGCTTCAATAAAAGAAGGCATCAGTTTAGTGTTTAATAAATTAAGATCCACACTTAATAACAAAGGACTTAAAGCCATGCAAAGCATCAATACCGAATTTGATGTGGAGAAGCATGAAGCAATTACAGAAGTGCCTGCGGCAGATGATATGAAAGGTAAAGTAGTGGATGAAGTGGAGAAAGGGTATTATTTAAATGATAAGATTATAAGGTTTGCGAAAGTGGTGGTAGGAAAATAAGAGCCCCCTAGCCCCTCAAGGGGGAAATGGAGAAGATAAAGCGAATTTCACCTCACCTATCCTCTCCTTTAGGAGAGGGAAAAGAAGATTATAAAGTAAAATAGTAGAAAATGAGTTTATGTTTTTCAACGTCCCGTAGGGACGACAAGTGCTTTTGCAAAACATAATAAAAGTTCAGCAAGGAAATATTGTTGAAGAGTGCCTCGCCTTAGGCCAGACCACCGAAGATGATTAGCATTAATAAAGCTGGGAACAAAAAAATTTAAAACTAAAACCACTTTCTCTTTTTAGAGATAAGCGTACATGAAAAAAGATTTTTACGAAATTTTAGGGGTATCAAAAGCTGCATCTCAGGATGAGATAAAAAAAGCATACCGTAAAGTGGCTATGCAATTTCACCCCGACCGTAACCCCGGTGATAAAGCTGCAGAAGAGAAGTTTAAGGAAGCTGCTGAGGCTTACGAAATTTTAAGCGATGCTGATAAAAGGGCGCAATACGACAGGTTTGGTCACCAGGCGTTTAGCCCGGGCCGTGGCGGTGGCGGAAGTTATGGCGGCGGTATGAATATGGATGATATCTTTAGTCAGTTTGGAGATATTTTTGGTGATGAAAGTCCGTTTGGAAGTTTTTTTGGAGACAGTAACAGAAGAAGCAGTGGCGGACGCAGCCGTGGTGTAAGAGGCAGCAACCTGAGAGTAAAAATAAAATTGAATTACGAAGAGATTGCAAAGGGTACTACCAAAACGATTAAGGTAAAAAAATATGTGCTGTGCAATACCTGCGGTGGTAATGGTGCTAAAGATAAAAATAGTGTAACCACCTGCGGTACATGCGGTGGCAGCGGCCAGGTACGCAGGGTTCAAAATACTTTTTTGGGCCAGATGCAAACTGTAACTACCTGCCCTACCTGTAATGGTGAAGGCACTACTGTTACCAATAAATGCACGTCATGCAAAGGCGAAGGACGGGTGTATGGCGAAGAAACAGTAACAATAGATATACCTGCTGGTGTACAGGAAGGCATGCAACTGAGTGTGGGTGGTAAAGGCAATGCGGGCGAACGTGGGGGCAGCAATGGCGACTTAATTGTATTAATTGAAGAAGAAGCACATGCACAATTACACCGTGATGGATTGAATGTGGCTTTTGATTTACATATCTCCATACCTGATGCAGTTTTTGGTACGCAGGTAGAAGTGCCTACCATTGACGGCAGGGCTAAAATAAAAATTCCACCCGGCACGCAGAGCGGAAAAATATTTCGTTTAAAAGGCAAAGGTTTTCCTAATGTAAACAGTTACGAAAAAGGTGACCAGTTAATACAGGTGAATGTGTGGACACCACAACATGTTAGCAGCGAAGAAAAACAAATGCTGGAAAAATTACAGCTCAGTCAAAACTTTGTACCCAAGCCCGATAAAAATGATAAATCGTTTTTCGATAAAGTGAGGGAGATGTTTAGTTAGGGTTGCGGTGAATTGTGAATTGTCAATGGTGAATGGTGAATTTTTACAGCGGTAAAATTTAGATAGCTTATTTTTAGATGTTGTTTTACACTGGACATCCGACATCCGACATCCGACATCCGACATCCGACATCCGACATCCGACATCCGACATCCGACATCCGACATCCGACATCCGACATCCAATATTCAACTATTCATCTTTTCGTTTTTTCCCTTTCTTAGATTTATAAATTTTCTTTGCCTTATCAATCATTTGCAAAAACTCTGTTTGCAAAAAATCATTTTGATTGTGGGCAGCGGTAGCAATAGTTTCTATTTGCAGCCAGTCAGCCTCTTTTATATATTTTGATTGTTTTACTTTTAAGGCAAACATGGTAACGGCTGTGGCAAACTGCAATTCGTTATCTAAATCCGTAAACGCTATAGACTGCTGGGAACAAATATATTCCATTACTTTATGAGCAGTGTCGTTACATAAACTGTAGCGCATAGAAAGTTTTGCAATACCGTTCTTATCATTAAAATCTGCCGTTAAAAGTTTTGCATCTTCGGGCACAATTTCAAATACTGCCAGCACACTGCTGCCACTGCCTATTTCGCCACCTTCTATATCAATCGTACTGTCTTGTACAGCATCCCGTTTATTATCAAACCCAATTAACCGGTATTGCTTTACTAATTTTGAATTGAACTGCAAATTCATATACACATCATCTGCAACTGCATAAAAAGTTTGGGTTAATTCTTTAACCAATACCTTTTCTGCTTCGTTAATATCATCTAAATAAGCATAATTACCGTTGCCTCTTTTTGCAAGCGTTTCTAATTTAGAATCTTTAAAATTTCCCATACCCACACCAAGGCAGGTTAAAAAAACACCCGACTGTCTTTCTTTTGTTATCAATTCATCCATCGCTTTTTCTGATGTAAGCCCTACATTAAAATCGCCATCAGTAGCCAATACTACACGGTTGCTGCCATTTTTATTATACGTACTTCTTGCTAATTGGTATGCCGTCATTATTGCAGCTTCGCCAGGTGTATCGCCTCTTGCTTCAAGCTCTTCAATTGATTTAATTATTTTTTCTTTTTCGGCTCCACCTGTTGGCTGCAGCCAAATACCAACAGTACCCCCGTAAGTAACAATTGAAATAGTATCAATTGCTCTTAAATTTTTTACAAACATTTGAAATGCCGCCTTCAACAATGGCAGCCGGTTGGGCATATCCATGCTTCCCGATACATCAATTAAAAAAACAAAATTGCTTGGTGGAATTTTATTAAGGTCTAATTTTTTTGCATTGATATTTAAAAATAACAATTGCTTTTCTTCATCCCACGGGCAGGAACTAAGCTGTGATTCAATTTTAAACACTTCATTATTTTCGGGCTCCCTGCGGTGCAGGTTAAAATAATTCAATAACTCTTCTGTACGCACAGCATCAGGCGGCACAGTGCTGCCCATATTTATAAACCTGCGTATATTGCTGTACGATGCCTTGTTTACATTTAAAGAAAACCCTGTGTTGGGAAATTTATCCGCTGTTACATATTCATTTTCCACCAGTTGAAAATAAGTTTCATTATTTACAAACCAGCGGTTCTTTGATGTTTGATTAAAATTTTTTGTAACTGAAATTAATTTGGGACGGTTACGGTTAACATTACTCGGTAAAATTTTTAAGTTTACTGTTTGCCATTGATCGGCATTTATTTTTACAGTTTTTGTTTCATATCCATCAAGAGTAAAAGAAAGTGAATCAGCAAGTGATTTTGTGGTTATCCCAAAATCGCCTGAAGCACCTGAATAATATAATAAGTGATTAGAGTGTAAAATTATTTTTACGTTGGCAAGAGGTTGATTTTTTTCATTTTTTACTTCTCCACGTATATAATACTGTGCACCGGCATGCAGTACAGCTAAAAAAAGAAAAGTGATATATAGCAATCGTTTTAGCACAAGAAGATCAATTGCGTTAAAATATTTATGTTAAAGACAATTTTTTTCCCCTTTGTGTTGCCTGCTACTCCTCTATAAGCTGGTAAATTTCTTTTAAATTTCTTCCTAAGCCGTCAAAATCAAGGCCATAGCCAAGCAAAAACTTATTGGGTACGTTAAAGCCAAGATAATCAATTTTTACCGGATATACTAATGCATCGGGTTTGTGTAACAGTGTAGCAATTTTTAAAGAGGCCGGTTGCTGATTAAAAAGCTGGGGTAAAAATTCGCTTAATGTTTTTCCGGTATCAACAATATCTTCAATAATTATTACATGCCGGCCGTTTAAAGGCTCATCGAGACCGATAGAGGTGATTACATTACCTGTAGAAGTGGTGCCTTTGTAAGAAGCCAGTTTTATAAAACAAATTTCTGCTTCAATGGTAACTGCCTTAAATAAGTCGGCAGCAAACATAAAAGAGCCATTTAGTATGGCAATAAACAGCGGACGTTTTCCCTCATAGTCACGGTTAAGCTCAGCCGCCAGAATATTAATTTGTTCATTTATTTGCTGTGCAGTTATAAATGGAGTAAATTTTTTTTTGTTTACCTCGATGTTCATTGGTGATTGTAGTTTGCAGGTTTGCTTTTAAGCGCCTGATGTTTTGGTAATAGTTCTTCCCGAATTTAATTTGATATTATTAATTCCTGCCCGATGCTTAATGAATCGGTTTGCAGTTTATTCCATTCTTTTATTTGCTGTACAGTAATATTGTATTTTTTTGAAATTGAATACAGCCCTTCTTTTGGCTGCACAACATGCGTTTTAGCAATTACCGCTTCAGGAGTATTTATAACTTTTATTGCAACTTCATTTGCTGGTATAATATTTGGCTTTAAGTAGATTTTAGTACCTGCTTTAATTTGTTCATTTCCCCAAAGCTTATTATAGTCCAGCATATACTGTAACTGTATGCCATTTTTCTGTGCAATATCATACAACGACTCCCCTGCTTTTGCTTCATAAAAATCTTTATCGCCTGTTTTTGATTTCATTTCCAAAAAAATATTTTGATTTTTTGTAAGCAACCCGTCTTCCGCAAGTTCGTTAAAGCCAAGCATTTTACTCAACGCTATATTATTTTTTGTTGCAACAACCAGCAACGATGTACCCTTACCAGCATAAACACATTTACTGCCGTTTACTTCAATTACTTTATCGCTGGCATCAAGCATACTTGCATCATCTGCATTTTTTTCTTCCGGTAAATTTTTTTCTTCTGTAACTTTTTCTTCAACATCATCCTGGTATTTACCGGCATCAAATTTTGGTGCTTCGTCAGCAGCCACTAAAGTGTATTGCTGTAAATTATATTGCTCAATATGTTTAATAAGTATCAATGGATATTTTGGGTTAGTAGCGTAGCCAGCCTTTTTTAATCCATTGGCCCAGCCTTTATAATCTCTTACATCAAGTTTAAAAAGAAAACCATAACGTTCACTTCCCCTTAAAAAATTACTATGGTCACGATAACTTTCTTCAGCAGTTTTGTAAAGGCGAAAGCATTCTCCAATGGCATCATCATCATGGGTAACACCACCAGCCGTCCAGTTGCTTTTACATTTTATTCCAAAATGGTTGTTAGATTTTTTTACCAGCGGGCTGTTACCGCTTTCAGTTTCTAATAAACCCTGTGCCAATGTAATGGCTGCAGGTACACCCATTCTTTTCATTTCTCTAATAGCAATATCTTTATACATTTCAATATACTGCACAGGAGTTAGCATATTATCCTGAGCAAAACCAATTGCACTGCTTAAAAACAAAATTGATACAATAAATAATTTCTTCATCCCTTATAATTTTTTAATCAGCAATAACCCATCTCTTACTGTAAGCAGTACATTTTCTACTCTTTTATCTTTTGCCACATGCTCATTAAATGCCTGGATTGCTTTTGCATTCTTTCCTTTCAATTCTTTTTGTAAAACCTCGCCATGAAACAAAACATTATCTGCTAAAACAAAACCCCCTGATTTTACATTCGGCAAAGTTAATTCGTAATACTCAATATAACTCACTTTATCGGCATCAATAAAAACTAAATCCCACTGCTGGTTAAGTGTTGTAAGTACCTGCCGGGCATCTCCTAAATGTAAAATTACAGTATCCTTAACATTTGCTTTTTCAAAATATTTTTTTGCTGTGGCTGCATCTTCTGCTCTAATTTCTATAGTATGTAATTGCCCGTGCTGTTGCAAACCTTTTGATAAACACAATGCACTGAAGCCGGTAAAAGTACCTATTTCTAAAATTTGCTGAGGGTTAATCATGCAGCTAATCATTTCTAAAACTTTACCCTGCACATGGCCGCTCAGCATTTGTGCATGCGGATGATGCTGC
>NZ_JANPCM010000643.1:0-4718 GCF_031430955.1 Ferruginibacter sp. | reverse complement strand
GCATCTACCACAGTACCTTCACGGCTTTTCATTTTCCCCGTTGGCAATTCCACCATACCATAACTTAAGTGGTAAATATTTTTTGCGTTGGGTAATTGCAATTTTTCTGCAATTAATTTCAGCACTTTCATGTGGTAATTTTGCTCATCACCAATTACATAAATACTCTGATCAATTTTATATTCTTCATATTTCTGTTGTGCCAAACCAATATCCTGCGTCATATAAACAGAAGTGCCATCTTTACGCTGCACAATTTTTTTATCCAAACCATCTTCGGTTAAATCAATCCACACACTGTTATCTTCTTCTTTAATAAAAACATTTTTTAAAAGACCTTCTTCCACGATTTTTTTGCCCAGCAAATAAGTATTGCTTTCATAATACATTTTATCAAAATCGCTGCCAATAGTTTTGTAAGTAATATCAAAACCGGCATACACCCAACTGTTCATTTTTTGCCAAAGCTCCATTGTATCGGGCTTTCCGGCTTCCCAATCAAAAAGCATTTGCTGGGTGGCTTTCATTATCGGCGCTTCTTTTTCTGCTTCGTCTTTTGTTTTGCCGGCAGTAATCAATTCTTCAACCTGCCTTTTATATTCGTCATTAAATTTTACATAATATTCTCCCACAAAATGATCGCCTTTTGTATGGGTACTTTGCGGAGTAGCACCATTTGCAAAAAGCTGCCATGCAATCATACTCTTGCAAATATGAATGCCCCTGTCGTTTACAATACAACTTTTTATCACATCGTAACCGCTGGCTTTAAAAATTTCTGCCACACTCCATCCTAAAAAATTATTACGCAAATGCCCAAGGTGTAATGGTTTGTTGGTATTGGGAGAAGAATATTCCACCATCACTTTTTTGTCATTCATTTGTATTTTTCCAAAACAAACATCATTATAATTTTTTTGCAATACTTCCATCCAGTAACCATCGGCAACTGTTAAATTTAAAAATCCTTTTATAATATTGTATTGAGTAAAAAGCGCAGGATTATTTTCAATAAGATGTTTACCTAATTTATTGCCAATATCATCAGGCGATAATTTCAGCGATTTTACCAGCGAAAATAACACCACGGTATAATCTCCCTCAAACTCGGGCTTGGTTTGGTTAACCTGGAAATCTTTTTCGGTAAATGCCTGGCCAAACAATACGGTTAAACTTTCTATGGTGCTTTTTTGTAATTGCTCTACTATCAACATGCGGCAAAGATAATTGGCAATTTGCAATGGGCAATAAGCAATGGGCAAATGGCAAAAGCTAATCTGTAAATAGCAACAGGTAGAAAATGAAATATCTTTTAACTTTCAACATTTAACCTCTAACCAATTCCCTTATCTTTGCACACTTTTTTACAACTATGATAAGTGCAAATAATATAACGCTGGCTTACGGCAAAAGGGTTTTGTTTGATGAGGTAAACATCAATTTTACTAAGGGAAACTGTTACGGGGTTATTGGTGCCAATGGTGCCGGTAAATCTACCTTTTTAAAAATATTAAGCGGAGAGATTGAGCCGAACAAGGGCACCGTGGATATTACTCCCGGCGAAAGAATGGCTTTCTTAAATCAAAACCAGTTTGCTTTTGACGAGCAAACCGTTTTAAATACCGTAATGATGGGCCACAGTAAAATGTGGAAAGTGATGCATGAAAGAGATGCCATTTATGCAAAAGAAGATTTTACAGAAGCAGATGGTATTAAGGCCGGCGAACTGGAAGAACAGTTTGGCGAAATGGGTGGTTACACTGCCGAAAGTGATGCAGCTACCATGCTGAGTGAATTGGGTGTAAAAGACGATTTGCATCAGGTGCTGATGAAAGATGTAGCCGCTAATATTAAGGTAAGGGTATTGCTGGCACAGGCCATTTTTGGTAACCCCGATATTTTATTATTAGATGAACCTACAAACAACCTTGATGTGGAAACCATCAGCTGGTTAGAAAATTTTTTAGCCGATTACCAGAATATAGTTTTGGTGGTAAGTCACGATCGTCACTTTTTAGATGCGGTCTGTACGCATGTGGCCGACGTGGATAAAAACAAAATAAAAGTGTACACCGGTAACTATACTTTTTGGTACGAAAGTTCTCAATTAGCAGC
This sequence comes from Ferruginibacter sp., assembly GCF_031430955.1. Classification (GTDB taxonomy): domain Bacteria; phylum Bacteroidota; class Bacteroidia; order Chitinophagales; family Chitinophagaceae; genus Ferruginibacter. The sequence continues at coordinate 2,603 of NZ_JANPCM010000643.1, read as the reverse complement.
AAGGCAGGCAAGCGATAAAAATAAAAAAGCAGAAGATAAAAAGAAAGACCTGCTGGAATTTATTGCACGGTTTAGCGCCAATGCCAGTAAAAGTAAACAGGCCACATCACGTAAAAAGGCATTGGATAAATTGGTGTTTGAAGATATTGTACCCAGCAGCAGAAAATATCCCGGTATTATTTTTAAGCAGGACAGGGAAGTGGGTAACGAAATTTTAAAAGTAGAAAATCTTACCAAAGCAATTGAAGGCAAAACTATTTTCAGTAAAGTAAGATTTGATATTCAAAAAGGCGATAAGATCGCTTTCATCAGCCGTGACCCAATTGCCTTAACTTCTTTCTTTGAAATTATTAATGGTAAAATGAAGGCCGACAGTGGCACTTACGAATGGGGTACTACTGTTACCACTGCTTATTTGCCCAATGATAACAGCGAATATTTTACCAGCAGCAATTACAATTTAATGGATTGGTTGCGCCAGTATGTACCACCGGGTACTAAAGATGTGGATGAAGATTTTTTACGTGGTTTTTTGGGTAAAATGCTTTTTACCGGTGATGAGATCATGAAAAAAACAAACGTACTGAGTGGGGGAGAAAAAGTACGTTGTATGGTAAGTAAAATGATGTTACAAAATCCTAACGTTTTAATATTGGATGAACCAACCAACCATTTAGACCTGGAAAGTATTATTTCGTTCAACGATAACATGGTGGCTTACACGGGTATTGTGTTAGTAACAACACATGATCATCAGTTTATGCAAACCGTGGCCAACCGCATTATTGAATTAACACCAAAAGGAATCATTGATAAACTGATGACTTACGACGAATACCTTGCCGATGACAGGGTGAAAGCCAGCAGGGAAGAATTGTACAGTTAAAAATACAAATTGAAAGTTGATGGTTGAAAGTTGAATGTTTGCGAATGGGGCGTTTATAACTTTCAACCATCGACTTTTAACCATCAACCAGTTAATGCCGAAAGATAAAATCATAGCCTTCATAGATTTTTTTTACCCGCCGTTCCGCAGGTTTATGCCGGAGCAAACTTTTCGTTATGCGGCCTGTGGCGGAGCCAATACTGTTTTATCTATACTGGTATTTAATTTCAGCCATTATTTTATTTTTAAAGAAGATAATGTTGATATTGGCTTTGTTGTACTTAAATCTTACAATGCGGCATTGTTCATTTCGTTTTGCATAAGTTTTACAGTGGGGTTTTTGCTGATGAAGTTTGTAGTTTTTGTAGATTCAAATTTGCGTGGCCGCATACAGCTTTTCAGGTATTTTGTAGCTTACCTGGTAAATCTTTTTCTTAGTTATTTTTTACTGAAGATATTTGTGGAGTATGCAAAGCTGGATGCTGTAATTGCCCAGTTAATTACAACCGTTATTGTAATTGCCATCAGTTATTTAAGCCAAAAGCATTTTACATTTAAAACAAAAAAGACTAAAAGGGGTAGAAATTATTAAACAGTTAATGGCGAATGTGAAAAAAATGTTAAGGATTTTGCACTTTGTATTGTTTAAATGATATAAATTGCAACTACAAAAAAAAGGCCCCTCTGTAGAAACAGAGCGGCTCTAACGATTGCTTGCTATATGAAAATTCTTAATTTAGTAGTTGATCCTGTTTGCTAAAAGTTTTTCATTCTTCCTGCATGTTTAGTGCAGTTTATTAACGATTGATTGTCCCTTTTAACGATTGTATGCTATTCAATAACTCATCCGCTTTAACAAAAGTAGGGTGAGTTATTATTTTTGTAAAATCAACTTAATACTGGTTTTATTATGCTAAAACTTAATTTAACATTTTAAAAGCCTTGCCAGTATTGCGTTTTATAATAAATTATTAATGATGCCCAACAGGTTTACAGATACATTATTTCAGCTGATACACTCCCTCGAAAAGGCGGAAAAGCGCCATTTTAAACTCTATATTAAAAGAAGTTCGGGTAACGAAGACCTTAAAATTGTAGAATTGTTTGATGCAATGGATAAACTTCCCGAGTATGACGAAACATTGTTGCTGAAAAAATTAAAGTCGATAGAAAAGCCGCAGTTATCTAATGTAAAAGTGCATTTATACAAGCAATTGTTATCCAGCCTGCGCTTATTAAAAAGTAACGATAGTATAGATCTGCAATTGAACGAACAATTTGATTATGCTCATATCTTGTATAAAAAAGGACTGTTTACCCAGAGCCTTAAAATATTAGATAAGGCAAAGGAAACTGCCAAGGCAAATCATAAAGTAAATTTTTTATTACAGGCCATTGCACTGGAAAAACGGATTGAAACATTGCACATTACCCGTACGATGCAGACCCGGGCCGAACAACTTTCTGCAGAAGTAAATGAAGTTAACCACCGCATTGATACTTTAGCAAGATTATCTAATTTAGCCATGCTGATGTACAGCTGGTTTATTAAAAATGGCCATGCCCGTAACCAAAAAGATGAAGAAGGCGTAAAAGCTTATTTAAAACAACATTTACCTGCCGATGCCTGGCAGCAAACCGGGTTTTACGAAAAATTATATTTGTACCAAAGCTACAGCTGGTATGCATTTATACGCCAGGATTTTTTACAATATTA
>NZ_JANPCM010000642.1:0-10836 GCF_031430955.1 Ferruginibacter sp. | reverse complement strand
CAGCATCATGGTAATATGAAAACGGATGATCAGTTCAATCTTATCGGTAATGCTGCATTTTTTATTTTCTGTTTCTGTAAGCTGGGTTGTAAATTCGTTAGCTACTTTAAAACAAATGGTTTGTAACAATTCGCTTTTACTGCCAATATGATTATACAGGCTGGGGGCCTCCACACCAACAGCATCTGCCAAATCCCTCATAGATGCTGCATTAAATCCTTTTGTTTTAAAAAGAGCAGAGGATTTTTTTATGATGACATCTTTTTTGCTGGTATTTTTACCCAACTTAATTTTAGACATTATTTGTTTTTAACAAAACTAACGCATATTAGTTTTTGTAACTTCTTTTTTATATATTTTTGGCAGGTATAAATTACTAATTTTGCCACGGGAAAAACTTAAACTATGCAATTACAGGCTGTAGATACGGTGGATACTATTTCTGCCGCAGATTTTAAGAATAAATATTATAACACCATGCGTCCCGTGGTTATAAAAAACCTTTCGAAAGAATGGCCGGCGTATAAAAAGTGGAGCTGGGATTATTTTATTGATATGGTGGGGGATAAAGAAGTGGGTGTTTATAATAATGTAAAAAGCGATGCTTACACACCTATTAATACTGCTGATGCTTACATGAAGTTTGGGGAGTATCTTAAAAAAGTAAAAGAAGGCCCTTTGGATCTAAGAATTTTCCTTTTCAATATTTTTCAGCATGCGCCGCAGGTAGTGAGCGATTTTAAATGGCCTGAAGATTTAATGAAAGGCTTTGTTAAAAAATATCCCATGCTTTTTGTTGGTGGGCAGGGTTCGGTTACTCACATACATTTTGATATAGACATGAGCCATATTTTGCACACTCAATTTATAGGTAAGAAAAAAGTATTGTTGTTTCCTTACGAAGAGCAGTACAAGCTTTACCGCAAACCCTGGGAAGTATTAAGCCTTGCAAATTTTGCCAATTACAGCAAAGATTTTGATTATGAAAATTTTCCGGCAGTTAAACTGGCAAAAGGTTACGAAGTGATACTGGAGCATGGCGATACACTGTTTATGCCCGCCGGCTATTTTCATCATATGGAGTATATTGAAGGAGGTTTTGCAATGAGCCTGAGGGCTTTACAGAGCGGTATTGGCGGTAAACTTACCGGCCTTTGGAAACTTTTTGGTATGAGAAATATTGATACCTTAATGAAAAAAACCGCACCAAAGTGGTGGTATAACCGCAAAAGACGGCAACTGTTTAGCCTGGCCAACCAGGAATTAATAGCTGCCGGAAAAATTTAATAAAATAAATTAACTAAGTACAAAAAAATCCTTACTTTTACATCCTGCTCAGGTTATTTAATCCACTCCAATCTTATTTAAAGCTTTACGGAATTTTGTATTGTACAAAACCGATTATTATCCAATTACATTCAATTTTTTAGAAAAAATCAACTGTTTAATAAAACATAACAATATTATTATACCTTTTTTTCTTGTGGTTTCAGAGGTAAGCAAGGCCGGAGATTTTTATCTCTGGCCGTTTTTTTTCAACCATAAAATTATTCCACAGCTGCATTTAAAAAATCAAGCATCGGTTTCATTGCTTTAAATGTATTAGCCACTTCTTTTACAAATGTTTTGCTTTGCACTTCCGTATCGGTAAATGGTTTGGACACAATAAAACTCTTTTGTTTTAAATATTGAATGGCGGGGTTATCTTCTTCGTAGCCTTTTGGTGGCCTTACTAACGCTTCTCCTTTTATGCCTTCGGCAAATGTCTTTTTAAATGATTGGTTGCTGATAATTTTTTTCCAGTCATCAAAACTGTAATCAATCTCTTGTCTTATTTTAATCAAGTCTTTAGGTTCGGGCATCCATATACCACCAGCGGCAAAACTTTTGCCCGGTTCAATATGTAGATAATAACCTGCACCATTGCCCTTTTTTCCGTTGCGGTTAAAGTAACCGGCAATATTATTTTTATAAGGGCTTTTGTTTTTACTAAACCGCACATCACGGTTAATACGAAAAGTACATTCTTTTGCTTTTAAAAGTGCAATTGGTTTATCGAATGCCCCTATATCCGTAATAAGTTTTTCTGTAAGTAAAAGAAAATCTTCTTTAGCCAATTCATATTGTTTGCGGTGTGCTTCAAACCAGGGCCTGTTATTATTCTTTTGTAAATCTTTTAAAAATTTTAAAGTAGATAATTGCAGCATAAAATATTATTATTAAAGAGAACAAATTTACATAAAACAAAAAAGGAATCAGCTATAAGCCAATTCCTAATTACAAATTCCTAATTACTTTGTATTTATTTCACCCGGCCCCAGTTCTCGCCGCTTTTAATACGGTATAAAGTCATTTCGCTTACTTTATATTTTGCTGCAATTTGCTTGTAGGTTAATTTTCTTTTTGGATTTTTTATCATTTCCTTAATGGCTTTTACCTGTACAGCATTAAGTTTTAATCCTTCGGTTTGATTAGCCTGTCTTTTTTTATAAGCAATTTTTTCAGGGCTAAATTGCTGGTGGCTGCTTACTTCATCTAATGTTGCCCACTTTAAATTTTTATAACCGTTATCCTTTTTTTTATGGTTTACATGGATAACATACTTGTGTTTTGGCGATGCTTTTTTGCAAAACTGCCTGGCAACTTCACGATGGATGTAAATAGTACCATTGCCTCCATTTACATGAAGGTTAAGTGTACGGTAACCCGATGTGATAGATCCGGTTAATAATTTACCATCTTCTGTAACATTTTCGCTAAAACTGGCAGCACGCCCTAAAGATGAAACCGCATATTTTTTACGAAGTGTTTTGTGCCCGGTGAACTGAATTGGTTTCCAGATTTCACCACTAATTTTTTTAATCATGTGCTATGCTTTTTTAAGAGTTTGATACGGGTATTTGAGCTTACCCGAAAAATTGTTTTTACAAATGAATAAAGTTGACTATAAATATAAAATTTTTTTTGTGATCAGGAGATCATTTTAATAAAATCTTCTTCACTTATTATTTGAACGGTATTTATCTTTTTTGCTTTTTCAAATTTACTGCCGGCATCTTCCCCCACAACAAGGTAATTTAATTTACTGCTAACGGTACCTGCAATTTTGCCGCCATTTTTTTCTACCAACGCCTCTGCATCGCTCCGCTTAAGTTTATTTAAGGTGCCTGTAAATAAAAATGTTTGGCCCGATAAGCTGCCATCTGCGGCTAATACCCCTTTTTCATTTTTAAGATTTATACCCAGTTCTTCCAGCCTTTTTATCAATTTTATGTTTTCTGCATCTGAAAAAAACGCATGAATACTTTTAGCCACTTTTACGCCAACGTCTTCAAGTTGCTGCAATTGCTCTTCGATATAATTAGCAAAATCGTTAAGGTGAGTAACAGCTTTGGCAAGGGTTTTGGCAGTGTTTTCGCCTACATAGCGTATGCCCAGCCCATATATAACCCTGTGCAGTGGCTGCGTTTTACTGGCTTCAATAGCCGCCTGTAAATTGGTTATCGACTTTTCCCCAAAGCCCCCCATTTTTTTTATGTCATCAAATGGCAAAGTATAAACACCGGGCACATCTTTTAAAAAACCCAGTTCGTAAAACTTTCTTACGTTGGCATCGCCAAAACTGCGTATGTCCATGGCATCTTTACTTACAAAATGTATTATTCTTTCTACCACCTGAGCTTCACAATTAATGTTAGTGCAGCGCCATACTGCTTCATCTTCGGTTTTAAATAAAACATGGGAGCATACCGGGCATATGGTGGGAAAAATAATTTTTTGCTCATTACCATTTCTCAACTCAGTAAAAGATTTCACAATTTGTGGAATAACATCACCAGCCCGTTCAATTAAAATGGTATCACCCAGCATTAAATCTTTCTCTTTAATGTACTCCTCATTATGGATAGAAATGCTGCTAACCGTTACGCCACCCACCTGAACAGATTCTAATTTTGCTACAGGTGTAACAGCACCGGTACGCCCCACCTGAAACTCCACACCCAATAATTTACTGGTGGCCTGCCGGGCTTTAAATTTAAAAGCAATAGCCCAGCGGGGATGATGGGAGGTCATGCCCAACCTTTCCTGTAACAGCAAATCGTTTATTTTGATAACCATACCATCAATTTCATAAGGCAGATTATCTCTTTTATTTTCAAATTCTTCTACATATTGTATTACACCGGCAATGCCCTGCACTACTTTCATTTCTTTTTTCGGGCTTCTAAAACCTAAGTTCCACAACATTTCCAGCATACCGCTGTGGGTTGTGGGTTGTGGGTTGTTAGTTGTTAGTTCACTGTCTGTGTTTTTTCTGTTAGCTGTCAACTTTAAACTGTCAACAATATAACTAACGTGGTATAAAAAAGCTTCTAAATTTCTTTTGCCCACTTCTGCAGTATCTTTTATACGCAAACTTCCGGCGGCTGCATTACGTGGGTTTGCCAATGGCGGAATACCTTCTTCAATTAATTTATCGTTGTAAGCTTTAAAATTATTTTTATTCATCAGCACTTCACCACGAATTTCAATTTGCTGAATACCAAACTCACTGAATTTTGCAGAAAGCGGTACCGATTTTATTTGTTTGGTGTTGAGGGTAATTTCGTCTCCCACTACACCATCGCCTCTTGTAGCACCTCTTGTAAAAAAATCATTTTCATAAATAAGAGAGATGCTGGCACCATCAAACTTTGGCTCCACACAATATTCAATTGTATCAAGGCCACTCAGTTCTTTTGCTTTTCTGTCCCAGTCCAGCAGGTCGGCTTCGTTATAACTGTTTTCTAAGCTAAGCATGGGTACTAAATGCTGCACCTTAGCAAAATCTTTTACCAACCCAGCGCCTACCCGTTGTGTTGGCGAATCTTTAGTAACTGCTGATGGATTTTCTTTTTCAAATTTTTCTAACTGTTTATAAAGGGTATCGTATTCAAAATCGCTGATAAGCGGATCGTTTTGTACATAATAACGGTACTCATGAAAACGGAGTATATCTTTTAATTGTTCAATTGTCAATTGCTTATTGCCAATTGCCAATTTTGTTTTTTCCTGCAGTTGTTTTGTTTGCTCAGTATTGTACATGATAAAAATTGTTCAGCCCCAAAGATAAAAATTGCAGCAGGTTAATTAATAACAATTTTATAAAAAAATTTTAATGCCTTTAAACGCTTATTTATTTGTGCGGTTTTAATGGTAAACTTGTTTTATCTACCTTCATACAATAAAATAAAGCTCATGCAAAAAGTATTCCTGTTATTTACATGCTTATTTACTTTAAGTGTGCAATTATTTTCTCAAAATGAAGAAAACATTGTAACAAAATATAACCCTCATAATTTATTCTCTCCATTATTTTACCCCTCAGGCGGCACCATCAGCAGGGCCGCAACCGGTGAGCCCAATGTAGGCTACTGGCAAAACAAAGCCGATTATCAAATTACTGCTTCTTTAAATGATGTAACCAATCAAATAAGCGGCAGTGTAATTATTACTTATAAAAATAACAGTCCACATGCGTTACCTTTTTTATGGTTACAATTGGAACAAAATTTATTTAATAAAGAAAGCCGTGGTCAGGCACGTATGCCAGTGGGTAGCCGCAGCCGGTATGGCGACAGTAAGAGTGATTTTAACGGAGGAGATAAAATTACTAATGTAAAATATGAAGACGGCACCACAGCAGATTATATTATAACCGACACCCGCATGCAAATTCGTTTACCAAAAGCAATGAAACCCGGCGGTGATGTTATAAAAATAAAAATGGATTTTTCTTTTACATTGCCGGAGTATGGTGCCGACCGCTGCGGCATTTTAAAAACAAAGCAGGGTAATATTTTTACGGTGGCGCAATGGTACCCCAAAATGTGTGTGTTTGATGATGTACGTGGATGGAACACCGACCCTTACCTTGGCCCAAGCGAATTTTATTTAGAGTACGGCGATTTTGATATTGCCATTACAGCACCGGCAAGCCATATTGTGGTTTGCAGCGGCGAGTTGCAAAATGCTGCAGAAGTATTAACACCCACACAAATTACAAGATTAGATGAAGCAAAAAAAAGTGATAAAACGGTAATGATACAAACAGAAAAAGAAGTAGGCAAGGCATCATCGAGACCGGCAGCAACCACATTAACTTGGAAATATAAGATCACCAATTCAAGAGATGTGGCTTGGGCATCATCAAAAAGTTTTATTTGGGATGCCGCTAAAATAAATTTACCCAGTGGCAAATCATGTTTGGCTATGAGTGTGTACCCCGCCGGGAGTAATGGTACAAAAGCATGGGGCAGATCAACAGAATATATAAAAGGCAGTATTGAAAATTACAGTAAGCGCTGGTACGAATATCCCTACCCGGTTGCAACAAATGTTGCCAGTAATGTTGGCGGTATGGAATATCCCGGTATTGTTTTTTGCGGCAGCACAGCAACTACCGAAGGTTTGTTTGGTGTTACCGATCATGAGTTTGGGCACACCTGGTTTCCTATGATTGTAGGCAGCAACGAAAGAAGGTATGGCTGGATGGACGAAGGGTTTAACACATTCATTAATTCGCTGGCAGATGATGATTTTAATAGTGGCGAATATAAAAACCCACCCACAAAAATGGATGGTATGGCCGCTTATATGTTTGGCGAAAAAACCGAACCTGTACTATTAACACCCGATGCAATGAAGGAAGCCAATATTGGCATTGCATTATATTTTAAACCCGGCTACGGGCTGCAGTTATTGCGTAACGAAATACTGGGTGCCGACCGTTTTGATTATGCTTTTAGAACGTACATTAACCGCTGGGCATTTAAACATCCCACACCGTGGGATTTTTTTAGAACAATGGAAAATGCCGCTGGAGAAGATTTAAGCTGGTTTTGGAAAGAGTGGTTTTTAGAAAATTACCGGCTCGATCAGGCTATTGTTTCGGTAAAATACGATAAAGACATTGCGGCTAACGGCGCTGTTGTTACCATTGCTAATTTAGATGAAATGGCTATGCCGGTAAATATAAGTTACCAAACTAAAAGCGGCGTAAAAGGAACGTTGAAATTGCCTGTTGAAATTTGGAACAACACCGCAGTGTTTAAAGTTAAATTACCCACTACCGAAGAATTGATAGACGTAACAATTGACGAAGCCAAAGTTTTTCCGGATATGAATTTTGCAAACAATAGCTGGAAAAGCGATGACCTTAAGTAAAAAGCGGGAGTGAATTATCTGATGGGTTAACAATAGAAATAATTTTGCAGCTGGTTTTAAATGACCGGCATTGATATAATAATTTATATTTACAAAAAACACTTATGAATCTATACAAAATTTTACTTTCATTTTGTTTTGTATTTATTGCAGCAACAGTCGCAGCTCAAAAAACTCCTTCTGCCGATTCATCTGATAATAAAATTTTTACTAAAGTTGATACAGAGGCAGGCTTCCCCGACGGAGATATGGGATGGAGAAAATACCTTGAAAAAAATTTGAATGTAAATACTCCGGCGGAAAATGGTGCACCATCAGGAAAATATGCTGTGGCTGTTAAGTTTATTGTAGATAAAAATGGTAATTTATCAGAGGTAAAAGCATTAACCAACCTGGGTTATGGATTGGAAAAAGAAGTGATACGCATTATACAAAAATCGGGTACCTGGCAACCTGCAATGCAAGATGGCAAGGCGGTAGATGCTTACAGGATACAACCGGTAACTTTTTTGGTAGAGGAAAATGGTTTTAAAATTAATACCAAAGTGCCTTATACATTTTTTACAGGTATGGATAATATAATTACAATTGAAGCAGGTAAGGTTAAACCACAAAATTTAAATGTAACTGTATCGCAGGGAACTATTACTGCTACAGACGATGGAAAATTTATTGTGAAGGTAACTAAGCCGGGCCGGGTAATAATTGAAGTAACCAACGCTAAAAAAAGTGATAAAACACTTGGCACTGCCATTTTTGATGTTAAGCCACTTTCGGAGTTTTCGAAAAATTAAAATCAATACTATTCAATGCGTTTCTATCCATGCGCCTAAAATTTCTCCATCTTTTTCTTCCACATAAATATGTTCATCCAAAGTGGTAGAAACAGAAAAGCCAATATAATCCACACTAACCGGAAAAGTTTTGTGCGTACGCTCTACCAATGCCAGCGTTTGTATTTTTTTTGGATACTGCTCCAGCAAAGGTTTTAAAGCATACAGCATGGTACGGCCACTGTTGGCCACATCATCAATTAATATTATGGCCTTATCATTAAAATCCATGGCGGTGCTTAACGTAACGGCAGCAGGTTTCTTTTTATCAATGCCCAGTTCAATTACAATTACTTCGCCTTTAAAATTTGCTTTAAGATAACCGCTGATCTTTTTTGCAATAACACTGCCCTGTTCTTTAATGCCAATTAAAATAAGTTGCGGTTCGTTATAATTGCGTTCTGCAATTTCCAACGCCATACGCCGCAATTTTTTTTCGGCAACGGCAGCGGTTAATATATATTTTTTGTTATCCATTATTACACTAATTAAAAATAAAAATCACATTTCGTTCAACAATTAAAATAAAATTACACGAATTGCACGAATTTTCAGACGCAAATAATTCGTGCAATTCGTGTAATTCGTTTACTTTGTGTATAATCATTGCTTATGGCTATCGTTTTACAAATACTTTTTATTGCCTGCTTAGGTTTTGCTGTTTGGCTTTTTGCAAAAAAAATTATGCAGATACGCCGCAATATTTTATTGGGTAAAGAGGAAGACCTTACCGGTAACAAACCCCTGCGCTGGAAAAATTTATTGCTGCTTGCTTTCGGACAAAAAAAAATGTTTCGCAACCCGCTGGTAGCCGTAATGCATTTTGTAATTTATGCAGGCTTCATCATCATAAATGTGGAAGTGCTTGAAATTATTTTAGATGGCATCCTCGGTACACACCGTTTATTCTTTCCTTTTCTCGGCGGGTTTTATACTTTCTTAATAAACTTTTTTGAGCTACTGGCAGTTGGTGTACTTGCAGTATGTGTTATTTTTTTAGCAAGACGAAATATCATTAAACTAAAACGTTTTATCAGTAAAGATTTAAATGGCTGGCCCCGGAGCGATGCTAATTATATTTTAATAATCGAAATTATTTTAATGACACTGTTCTTAATGATGAATAGTACTGACAGGGCTTTACAAATACAGGGCAGCGAACATTACCACAATACGGGTAATTTTATTTTCTCGGGAATGATAGCGCCAATATTCAGTGGCATGAGCGAAAGCAGTTTAATTATTTTTGAACGCAGTTGCTGGTGGCTGCACGTTATGGGCATTTTAGCTTTTTTAAATTATTTGCCTTACAGTAAACACCTGCATATTATGCTGGCATTCCCAAATGCCTGGTATGCAAAGCTGGATGTACAGGGTAAAATAGATAATATGCAAAATGTACAAAACGAAGTAAAGTACATGATGCAGCCCGAACTTGCACCCACCGGCGATGCGCCACCGCAAAAATTTGGCGCCAAAGATATTTTTGATTTAAGCTGGAAAAATTTATTGGATGCCTACAGCTGTACCGAATGCGGCCGCTGCAGTGCCGCCTGCCCCGCCAACCTTACCGGAAAATTACTGAGCCCACGCAAAATAATGATGGACACCCGTGACCGATTACACGAAGTTGGAAAAAATATAAATACCAACGGCGAATTTAAACCCGACGGTAAACAATTGCTTAACGATTATATTACCACCGAAGAATTGCGTGCCTGCACCACCTGCAATGCCTGTGTGGAAGAATGCCCCGTTTCTATCTCTCCTTTAGATATTATTATAGAACTGCGCCGCTCCCTTATTATGGAAGACAGCAATGCACCGCAGGAATGGAACGCCATGTACAACAGTATAGAAAACAATTTTGCCCCCTGGAAATTTAGCCCCGATGACAGGGATAAATGGGTGGAGGAAGTGAAGTAGGGGTTTGTAATTGGGAATTTGTAATTGGGTTTACGTTTGGGGAGGAATTATTTTTTATACCAGCTTCATATTTTCATGGCATCATCCTTGCGAACTTGTTCTGTTCTTCATTCTTTTTGGTAAAAAGAATGAAGAATCAATCCTTTCAGCGGCATATCATTGGGGAACTTTTATTGCAGCGTAGATATTTATGCTGAAAATAATTGGGGGGAAAATATATTTACAAAACAAATTATTTTATGAAAAACGTAATTTTATTAGACCTCGATGGAGTATTAATAATTACGCCTTCTTGGAAACAAGATTTAATTCATATAGATGGTTATTCAGATTTTAATGAGAAATTGCTAGAAAATTTTAATACACTAATTAAAAATGTCACAGCAGAAATATGGTTAACATCATCCAGAAGGAATAATAAAACATTAAGCGAATTCAATGAAATATTTAAAAATAGAAAAGTTGTAAAAAAGCTTGAAGGCTTTATTCCGCAAGGTACTGGAGGTAAAGAAAGGCTTGCTGAAATAAATGCTTTTTTAGATCATGAGCCAGTTAAAAATTTTTTAATTATCGACGATGATAATTCTTTACAAAATTTAGAAGCAAGAAGAAAGCAATATTGGGTAAAGACTAGTTCTTTAATTGGTTTTGACAGCGAAAGATTAATTGATGCTTTTAGCAAACTTAAAAATTGGACTTGATGCCATGGATATAATTTTCTGTTTAGGCAGCATTTCACAGTTGAGCTTTTATTTTAACATAAGGTAGTTTGTAAACTGCTGAGATAAAGTCTGTACATGTTCGATAAAGATATTTTTGTAAATTTTCATTTATCTAAAACAAATTACACAACAAGAGATTCAGTAATGAT
>NZ_JANPCM010000641.1:0-2393 GCF_031430955.1 Ferruginibacter sp. | reverse complement strand
ATTTTATTGTAATTACTGATGCTTTGTATGCGTATACTATTTTGCAAACAGAGCAACTCAACAACTTTACAGTTAGCTATAGGGATACCCTTCATCATTTTTAATTCGTTATAATTAATTATAATTGTTCAAATTCGTTTTTCAATTCTTCAATGGTTTTGTTTTGCTCTTTTACCGATTCAATCAGTAAAGGCATTAATCTTGCATAGTCCACACCTTTGTATCCATCTATTTCGTTTACCGCTTCGGGAACAATCTTTTCTACATTCTGTGCCAGCAAACCCATCTGTCTTCCTTTTTGAAAATTATTTTTTTGAAATGAACCGGTTTTCATTTCATACTCTACGCCATTTATCTGTAATAATTTTTGCAAAGGGGATTGTATGGCAGTTATGTTTTGTTTAAAGCGTTCATCACTTGCATACGTAGTTCCGTTTGCCCATATACTTCCATTTACAAATAATGCATAAGGTGCACTTATCTGAAACCTGCCTGCTTGAGTAAACACACCGGCATTATCCTGTGTGCCAAAGGAAACTGCAGCACCGGGGTTATCTGCATGTAACCTTAATTCGTTTCCATAAACACCAATACCCACTTCGCCTGCACCGCCGGGGTAGAGTAATATTTTTTCACCTAATGAAGCAGGAAATGAAAGCGGACGGGTAGGATTATTATTTCCAATACCAACATTACCATTTCCTTTTATCCGCATTCTTTCAGTAAAAGATGTACTGCCTCCATAACCAAAGGCAATATCAGAAGCAGCAACGTCTGAATACATCTGTAATAACCCACCCTGTACACCAAAGCCATATTGTGCAGTTATGCCGCTGGAGTACAATGAAATTTTATGGCCGGTAGTATTACTGAATGATAGTGGTACATCAGGTAATAAATTTCCAATACCGACATTGCCGTTTCTTAAAATAGTTAAAGCATTTTTTCTATTTGCGTTATCTATACCATTTCCAATTTGAAATACACGGTCGGTTAATGCTTCTGTTGTTACACTGGGGTTGTCGGTAATATCATTATATGTACCAAACGTAACTGCTGATCTTGCTTTTGCAAAAACACTGTTACCCATTGCAGTTGAAATATCTCCTGTGGCAAATGCAAAATTTCCCATGGCGAAAGAAGTAACACCAGATGCCTGTGTACTAAAGCCGGCAGCAAAAGATGCATTCCCAATATTATCTTTATCCCAGGCAGTGGTACTTACACCTCCTGTTCGGAATGCTGCTTTATCAGCATACCAAAATGTGCGGTAACCCGGCCCCGATAGCGGAGGTAATCCGGGTGTAACAGGAAAAATATTAGCAGCTGTAAATAATACACTACTATCTGCAACATGCAGCCGTGCTTTTGGTATAGTGATGCCAATGCTTACATTTACAGCATCTGCACCGGTGCCACCTAATACTAAACTATTACTGGCCGCAACTTTTGCATTATAACCCATTGCTGTTGCATTAGAAAGATTGTTAGAAAGAACGTCAGCTCCAAATCCAATCGCTGTATTATTATTTCCTGTAGAATTGGTGCCTAATACACCGCCACCAAGCCCGGTATTTCTACTGCCGGCTGTATTACCGATTAAAGCAAAATTTCCTACAGCAGTATTGTCGTTTCCTGTATTATTTTGAGCCATCGTATTTAGCCCCATAGCAGTATTAGCACCACCAATTGTATTATTAACCAAGGCCCCAGTTCCATTGGCTGTGTTTTGTGCACCGGTTGTATTATATCTTAATGCATTTGTGCCTGTTGCTGTGTTATAATATCCAGTTGTATTTGCAAATAAAGCTTTTGAACCTAAAGCAGAATTTAATGTACCATCATAAACATTAACTGCACCCACTCCATTGTTATATAATGCACTGTCGCCAACAGCTACAAGGTTGCTGCGATCAGTATTTCTTAATAAGGCTTCTGTACCAATTGCCACATTGCTGTAGCCGGTAGTATTATTGTATAAAGCATAAAACCCTGTTGAAGTGTTATTGGAGCCAGTAGTATTTAATGCTAATGACGCATTGCCTAAGCCTGTATTACTATTGCCACTTGAATTAGTAAACATAGCATTTAAACCCATAGCCGTATTGGCACTTCCGGTTGTATTGGTTACCAAAGCACTGGTACCGTTAGCAGTATTTTGCACGCCGGTCGAATTATTTTTTAGTCCATTAGAACCCGTTGCAGTATTATAATAACCGGTAGTATTTGCAAACAATGCTTTGGAGCCAAATGCAGAATTTAAAGTGCCCTCGTATGGATTAACTGCTCCCACTCCATTATTAAATAATGCACTATCGCCTACGGCTACCAGGTTACTGCGATTACTGGTGTTAAATAAAGCACCGGTACCCACTCCGATATTGGAATACCCG